>CACYCS010000187.1 GCA_902773005.1 uncultured Erysipelotrichaceae bacterium | reverse complement strand
TCGACGACTTCTTTCTCGGTAAACCCTTCTTTCGTAAGCAAGCAGAAGGACATGTGTAAGACGAGGGATGCGCGGTTTGTTCTCATGATCGGAGTTTCCTTACAAGATGGCGCGCGTCAAACAAGATGTTCGATTTCCATCCGGCTTAGTCAAACGCCACCAAAGAGCTTTCGTGGGCGGACTTGGTGAACAGCCTGTTCCTAGAAACGACGAATTCACGTTGTTTCCAAGAACTAGCGTTTGATCAAACCCCGCCACTGGAAAACTGATTGAAAATGTTAAGTGTCAAACGGTACCAACTTTTGAGACTACCTGTCATTAGAGATTTCGCTCACTCTAACCACGCGCCAATAAAGGTATCAAAAAACAAATCCGCGCGGGACGTGCATCGGATTTGCCGCTAAAAGCTCGATCGAGTTACATGAAACAGTATTCGATTTCAGACTTAGTTAGAAGGATGGCATCCGTATTCACCTTTTTCTTCAGCCATTCGCCAAGACGAACCATCTCATCATAACTCGCGCCAATGACAATCACCCTGAGGCTTGTTTCTGTCGTATAGCCTTTGCCATGGCTATAACCGCCAAGCTGGGTCAGCAAAGAAAAGTTGATCTGCTTTTCGGTGCATATTTCAGAGAGTATTTGACGGAAATCCTCAACGCTAAGCACCTCTTCATAGGTATCTTTGTCCTTGATGCCGATGAAGATCTCATATTTGACGCCTTTATGGAAAGCGGGCTCTTTCATTGCGACACCACCCCGTTAAATTCCATTTGCACTGGCGTCCGAACGATAAGCGATGCTTCTTGGTTCATGTATGACGATAAGGTTTTCGTGAACCTAAGAACATCCTCCTCCTGCGCGCCGATGATATTGATGCAGAGCGAGTCCTCAACCGTGAACTCTCCGTTGTCATAGAGGTAACCGCCCTTTGCGCTAAGCATCGAAAAGTCGACTTTGTAGCGCTCGAAAAACTGTGCGACCACCATTTTGAGATCATTTTCGCTTACAAGTTCTCCGCGAAGTTGGGGGTCGTTGCATCCGATAAATATCTGATATTCGTAGGTGCCAGTCATCGGTACGCTCTTTCGTCAAATCATTTTAGTGTTTATTGCCACAGGGCGCCACAGTTATCAGCGACGGCATGTCAGCGCTTTCCTTTGCCGTTTCATTCGCGGCGAAAGAAAGCCTGTACTATAATGGGTGCCGCACCATGAAAATCTTCAAGCAATTAATAATCATCATAGCCTTCGCGCTGCTTGGCGTGCTTATTTCATACTTGCTAAGCCTAGCCAACATCAACTTCCCTGGTTCATTGATCGGGATGATTCTGATGTTCATCTTCCTGCTGATTGGAATCCTCAAAGTGGATTCGATTGATAGCGTCAGCAAATTCTTCATCGACAACATGGGAATCTTCTTCGTTCCTGGCGCGGTCATGATTCTCAACAAACTCGAAATTATCAGCGAGATCTGGTGGAAGCTCGTCATCGTGATCCTTGCGGCGTTCGTCATAAGCTTCGTGAGCACCTACTGGGCCGTGAAGCTGACCTTGTACCTACAAAACAAGAGAAAGAGCAAGAAGGAGGCAAAGGAAAATGATTGAGTCCTTCTTCACCACACCCCTATTCTATTTGTTCCTTACGCTTGGGATTTACACGCTTTTCGCGTTTTTGGCAAAGAAATTTAAGACCCCTTTGCTGAATCCTTTGCTGTGGACGATCGTCTTCGTGGCAGGCTACATCCTTTTGATCGTCTTTATCGCTAAAGGCAATATTGAGCAAGCCAACCTCGCAGCCGAGGTAGCCAAATATCAGGAATCCACGATCATCTTCGATATCCTCCTCGCCCCCGTAACCGTGGCATTGGCCGTTCCTCTATATCTAAATAGAAATGTCCTCAAGGAGAACTGGCTTCCGATCATTGTCGCCACCGTCGTTGGAACCGTGACCTCCATTGGATCGGTTGTGGGGCTTAGCTATTTGCTTGGGCTCAATAAAGACATCATGTATGCCTTATTCCCAAGGGGCGTTACGACTGCGAT
>CACYCS010000186.1 GCA_902773005.1 uncultured Erysipelotrichaceae bacterium | reverse complement strand
TTCCCCCCAACAAGCCTGATTTCGTGTGCTTCCCTATGCACTTCTATGGGAATCCTCGGCATAGTTCGACTCCCACCATCCCACCTAGAAACTCTCCAAACACCCAAAACAGGGGTATATTTGGTCAAAATTGCATTAAAAAAGCCCCAATAATCGTATTGGAGCAATTTTTTAAAGATGGCAGGGGTGGAAGGAATCGAACCCTCATCAACGGTTTTGGAGACCGCTGTTCTACCACTGAACCACACCCCTATGTCTGCCTTCCCTCCTCGGGTCAGCGTTGGAATTATAGTATGCCTTTCCTCGCTTAACAAGATAGAACTGCGCGCGTAGGCGCGTTATTTCTGGTTCGCCTTGTTGCGATTTTCGATTCGCCTGCGGTGAATGGAGTAAGTGACTTCCTCATATCCGCAACGAATCGAATTGACGAAGGGAAGCACTTCGAGCCTGCCGAGGATTTCTCCGATCGACAATAGCCATAGCAGCACATATGACGCCTCTGGATATTGAGCGCGATATGCTGAGAAATCATTCATGGCAAGTCCGGTGTTGGACATGGCCGAAGCAACGTCGAAGGCGGCGTATTCCACTCCGTTTTCCCCGTTATAGAACGGGAGGCAAGTCGAAATGAGGACAAGGGTCCCGTAAATCGCGATGAATAGAATCGCGTATCGGTGGGCCTCACGGACCATCGGCTCATCGAGGTCCTGCATCTTGCCATAGCGGTAGATGAGCCTCGGATGCATCTGACGGCTTGGATCGAAGCGATGACGGATCGAGTGGGCCAAATCCTTGAGCATAATGACGATGCGGTACATCTTGATGCCGCCGGCAGCCGAACCAGCGCCACCGCCCAAAACCATGAGGAACGTGCATATGAACAGCAATGGCCTGCCCATCGCTCGGAAGCGTTCTAGGCTCGTGTTAGAGAAGCCGGAAGTCGTGAAACTACCAACGACGTAGAACGCGGAATCACGGAGGTTGGAACCAGCGCTAGCGAAGAACGGGGTGCCGTTCATGAGCGCACAATATCCGCAGACGCTGAAGAAGGCGACGGTGATTGAAAAGGCACCCATGACACCCATGTATATGATTTCGTCGTCGCGGAGGAACTTAAGGACCTTGCCGCGAAGCAAGAGAGTGTGCAGGACGAAGGATACGCCCGAAAGGACGACGAGCACCATGACGATCATCTCGATCGCGATCGAATTGCAAGGAGTGACCCCATTTAAGACGTACGTTCCATCGAATGCTCGGTAGGTCGAGATGCTTGCGGCGCGCGGGGACATTCCACCACCGCTAAGCGCGCACATCGATGTATTGATCGCGTCGAACCAATCCATGCCGGCCAAGAACAACGCGATCGTGCCCAAGGCGGTGTATCCGATGTAGATCGCGAAGATGAGCTTTGCGCTTCTGCCGAGGTTAGGAAGCAATTTATCGCTATGGCCTTCAGAGACGTAAAGCGAGGTTCCGTTTTGTCCGCCTAGAACCGTCGAAAGCAGCAATACGAGTCCGCATCCGCCGATGAATTGCATGAGGCTTCGATGGAAACAATAAACATGGGGGCAAAACGCGCCTTCGACATCGACGAAATCAACGAAATTCGTCATGCCGGTCGTGCTATAGGCGCTTGAGGCTTCAAAGAACGAGGCAGTGAAGTTCATCCCTAACGCGCCGGGGACGAATAAATCGGCTAAGAAGAATGGGAATGCGCCGCTAACTAGTGCGTGGATCCAGGTCAATGCAAGCAAGAACGCATCCTCATAGCGTTCGAATCTCGTCCTTGGCCTGCGGAAAAGGAAGACAAAATAAAGGACGGAACCGATCAGGATATTGGTTCCGCCAACGATGAGGAACGGAAATACGGCCCCCGTCTCCGACCTGTAGAAAGCAACCATAAGCAGAGGCGCGAGGTCCAAAAGCCCAATCAATATCGCGAAAATCCCAAAATAGCCGAACACCATTGGGAGTCCTTTTACAATTTTCCTTTTGAAGTTAGGCATGGTCGAGACGCGCTTTATAAAGCGCGAGAATTCTAATCAAACGCAAGGAGGTTTTCAATACGCACGCGCACTACTCTTCGGGAATCACGAATGATCTGCGGCGGCTTTCCCTCTGCTTCCGGCCGTATCGGATCTCCTCGAAGATGTTTCTACCGGCATTAAGCATCGGGATGATCTCAAGTCGGCCGAGGATCATGGTAATCGACAAGGTCCATGACATCACGAGCCATTCGGCGGGGTAAATCGTCTGATATCTCACGAAATCATCCATCGCGGTTCCGACGTTCGAGATGGCGCTTGCGACATTGAAGCAGGCGTTCTCGACGCCGATTTCCGGCAGGAAGCAAAGGATGATGACCGCGGCGAAAAAGATGAAAAGGAAGAGGGCCGTGTAGCTAAATGCCTCAATAACCTGCTCCCTCGAGATGTCTTTTACCTTGCCATAGCGGTAGGTAAGGAACGGGGAACGCTTATGCTCGGGATCGAAGCGATGAACGAGGCCGAAGACGACCTGATGCATCATGATGACGACGCGGTACATCTTAATGCCGCCGGCGGTCGACCCCATGCCGCCGCCGATAAGCATCAAAAGGATGCAGATGAAGATGAGCGGCTCGCCAAGGGAACGAAGAGTCGCAATATCGGTATTGGCGAATCCCGATGTCGTCATGGATCCGATGACGTAGAAGGACGAATTTCGCAGCGCGCTTCCGGAATTCGCAAAGAACTGAGAGCCTTGCTGGTAGTTGTAGATCAAGGTGGCGAAGAAGCCGATGATGATTCCGACGACGCCCATCGCAATCATCGTCTTGGTTTCGTCGTCCGCGAAGAATTTGTTCCATTTCCCAGTGAGGAGGAAGACGTGAAGAACGAAGGAGACGGCAGAGAGGATGACGAGGACATCGATGATGAGCTCAATCGCGATCGAAGAGACCGGGAAGATGCCATTTAGCGAGGACGTGCCATCGATTCCGCTCGCACGGAAGGAAGCGATGTTCATGCTTCGGGTCGACATGCCGCCGCCTGCAAGGGCGCACATTGCATGGTTCAACGCATCGAAGGGATCCATGCCCGCGAAGAAGAGGGCAAGGGCGCCGATGAGCGTGTACATCGAATAGATGCCGAAGATGAGCCTGGCCGAGCGGGCGAGATTAGGAAGCAATTTGTCGCTATGGCCTTCGGAAACGTAAAGCGCGGTTCCGTTTTGCCCGCCTAGGATTGAGGAGAGCAGAAGAATCAGTCCGCAGCCGCCGATGAATTGCATTAGGCTTCTATGGAAGCAATAGACATGGGGGCAGAATGCCGAATCGACATCCAGATAGCTCGCAAACGCGGTCAAGCCGGTCGAAGTATAGGCGGAAGCCGATTCGAAGAACGCGGTGCTGAAGCCCATGCCTAACTCGCCCGGATAGAAGAGACGAATCAAATAGAACGGGAATGCGCCTGACAATATAGCGAAGAGCCAAGTCAAAGTGAGGAGCATTGCCTCTTCGTAGCGGACAAAGCGCTTCCTTTTGCGATGGTGGATCAAAAGAAAATAGAGGAGGAGACCAATCGCGACGTCGACTCCTCCCGTTATCGCAAAAGGCAGAATCGCCTGCGTTTCGCTTGGATAGAAGGCGATGATGACAAGAGGCAGCAATGTGATGACGCCAACGAAGACCAAAAAGAGGCCAAGGTAGCCAAATACCAGCCGGAAGCCGGTGATTTCTTTTTTGGCTTCCTCCACCACTTTTTATTTCCCCTCGCGTTCAGCCTGGACGAAATTCAGGATCTTCTTCTGATTTTCCGTGGCGGTGACGATGAGCAGCGTATCGCGCGGCTTGAGTTCGACTTCGCCATTAGGAATCAATAGATGGTAATCGCGATAGATCGCGGCGATCGAGGCATAACGGGGGAAACCGATTTCCTTGATCTTCTTGTTCGCGATTTTGTGGCGGGACAAGATGACGGATTCGATGATCTTGATCTTATCGTTATCGAGCGAAAGGGTGCGGATCAAGGATTCGACGCTCGATTCGCCGCGGATCGATTCCGCGAGAAGGTAGGTGGATGAGATGACCGAATCGATGCCTAGGCTCTTATACAGGTCGACGTTTTTCGGGTTGGAGACGACGCAGATGCATTTCTTGGCGTTGAAGACACGCTGGGCAAGGATGCAGGAAGCGTAGTTGTCGGTATCCTTTTCGCAAAGGGCGATGAAGACGTCGGCGTCATAGGCGCCAGCCTCTTCAAGGACGAATTTGCGCCAAGGCTCGCCGATATAGACCGGCACGCGGCAACGCTTCAATATGAGTTCGGCCTCTTCTTTGTTGGGATTGATGACGACGAGCTGGTTGTCCTTCCCCTTGAACATGGAGGTGATGAATTCGGCCTGGGAATTTCCTCCGGCGATGACGATTTTCATTGCTTATCGACCCCCTGCTGCAGCAAAGAGAAGCGATCGCGGGATAGCTGGAAGGGGTAGATCGCCTTGATGGACATGCCCTGAATCAAGAAGCCTTTCTCGGGATCGTCGAAACGGACATAGATATAAGGGACGTTGTACTTCTTTTGGCAAAGATGGGCCAAGAAAAGATTGGTGTTGTCGTCCCCGGTCGTGAGGATCAGCTCTTTGGCGTCGCCGATGCCAGCGTCTTCGAGCTGGTCGACGTCAGTAGCGTCGCAGGCGACGGTATAGCCTGAGAAGGCGTCGCTTAGCTTATTGAATGAATCGGCGTGCTGGTCGAGGACGATGACGTCTTCGCCTTGGGAGGAAGCATAGCTCGCGATGGAGGCGCCGAGCCTCCCGCAGCCAACGATGAATGTTTTGTTTCTCATGTTCAGCCTCTTGGGTCGTACGGATTATAGCACCTATTCAAGGTCTGGCAAGGAACCCGATGCGCGCATTGCCGAAATTACTTCGTATTTCGGATATTGCTTCAGCAGTTCCTCGTACTTGGCCTTGGTGTCTTTCTTCTTAAGCCCCTTAAATCCGAGATCGCGGTACCTTTCAAGGCACCACTTCACGTATTCATGGGTCTGCGTGGCCATGTAGAAGCGTTCGGAGTGCTTTAGGAAGTAATTAAGCGTCGTGTCTTCCTTGAACCCTTTTGGGTCATAGGTTTTGGCCGCGCTAAGCATATCGCAAACAAGCTCGGTTGCGTATTTCCACGGCATCGCGCAAACGACGATCCGGCCCATGAAGAACCCGGTCCAGAATTCCCAATGGTGCTTGTTGCGGTGGGTATGATGCTGACAAACGTGGCTGAAATAGCCATTGTGCATCCTCTCGTCGAAGATCGGGGAATGGGTGCCGTTATAGAATTTGGCGGAAGTAATGAATTCCGAGGGACCGTATTTCGAGAGGTCATGGTCCCAGGAGGAAACGAAAATCCCGCAGTGCCAGGCATTGCGAATCACCTGATGGCGATGCTTCGTTATGGTGACGAAATGGCGGAATCTCTTGCCCATGCCTATTCTCCGAGGATCGCCTCAAGGGTATCGCCGATATCTTCGTGGAACACGTAATCTGCGACTCGGTCGAAATCCGTCGGCTCCTTATTGATCATCACGATCGCCTTCCCTTTGAAGTAGGAAGGAAGCCCCGCGATTGGATAGACCTTCATTGAGGTTCCGCCAACGATCAATAGATCTGCGTAGTTCACCGCCTGCACAGCCGAGGTCATGGTCCCTTCGTCTAGCGGCTCGCCATAAAGGACGACATCAGGTTTGATGAGTTGGCCGCAAACAGGGCATTTAGGGACCCCGTGGTGCGGAATTTGATCCAAATCGAAGTGGCGTTCGCAGCCCTCGCAATGGTATGACAGCGTTGAACCATGCGCTTCAAGAACGCGAACTGAGCCGGCTTTCTGGTGCAAGCCGTCGATATTCTGGGTAACGATCACAAGGTCATGGGGGCGCCTAGCTTCGAACTTTGCCAAGGCGTAATGTGCTTTGTTCGGCTTCGCTTCTGGCGCGACCATCGTCGACCAATAGAAATCGTAGAAGTTCTCCGTCTCCTCGAAGAAGTATTCGTGGGAGAGCATCACTTCATAGGGGACGCCGTATTTGCTGCGGATGTTATATAACCCCTGAGGGGAGCGAAAATCCGGAATCCCAGATCCCGTCGAGACCCCTGCCCCGCCCAAAAAGACGATGCGCTTGCTGGTTTTGACGAGTTCTTTGACTTTGGCAATCATTTCATTGTCCATGGCTATTCCTCCAAGGTTTTGATGACGTCATCGGGGTCAAGGTGCTGGAACGTGATCATGTCCACGTATCCCTTCACCTTCTCTAGCTGCGGCTTGCTTTCGATCGTCCAGACATTGATGGGTTTGCCTTTGGCGCGCCACTTCTTTGTCTTCTCATGGTCGACTAGGACGTCTTGGACGTCGAGATAATCGAAGAAACGGGCGGTGAAGAAGATATCGGTCCGCTTCTCATAGATCAAAATGCCACGGGTGAATGGTGATTTTCTGGCAGCGAGCAATGCGCGTGGGTCAAAGGAGATAAGCGTGATGGTCTTGGGGTTCTTGATTTGCTTTAGGACCTCAACCGCTTTTTTGGCCAAGGGCTTGTAGTTCCCGTCATGGACCTTAAGTTCCACGACGATCGGCATCCTTTCTTGGTTAAGGTCGAGCACTTCCTGGAAGCTAGGCACTATTTCCCCGTCTAGCAGGCGATAATTCTCTTTGATTTCGGCAAGGGTCAATTCTTCGATGATGCCCGCTTTCCCGGTCGTGCGAAGAAGATCATCGTCATGGCAAACGAGCAGTTCGCCATCTTTTGTCAAATGGATGTCGAGTTCAAACGCGAGCCCTTTGTCGATCGCTTTCCTAAACGCGTCGAGCCCGTTTTCCGTCGATGCCTCATCGTGGAGACCACGGTGACAAATCGCGCGAAATAATCGCGGATCATATTTTTCAATGCTTTTGATTCCCATGAAGAGAATTGTAATCCTTTTCCGGCGCGTTGGCGCGCACAAAGCGCGACACGCGGAAAAGAAAAATCGACCTTTTCGGGTCAGGAATTCTCTTTTCTCACGAAAAACGGATACACGCTCCCATTATTTTTGCTTGAGGAGGTTTTCGATTACCTTGTAATAACTCGCGCCTTTATCGTAGGCATTGTCAAATAGCGTGAGGAACACGTCCACAAACTCGGGATCAAATTGAGTTCCTTTGCCTTTGATAAGCTCGGCTCTCACAACATCAAAGGGCAAGGCCTTGCGGTAACTTCTATCGCTTGTCATCGCGTCGAAGGAATCGGCAATCGAGACGATTCGCGCCATTTCAGGGATTTGTTCGCCTTTGAGCTTCCTTGGATATCCAAGCCCGTCATAGCGTTCGTGATGCCCGCCTGCGATCAAAGCGAACTCAGGCACGGAGTCGACCGATTTCATGATTTCTTCGCCCTTCGCAGAATGGCTGCGCATCGCCTCCATTTCCTCGGGGTCCAGTTTTCCTGGCTTATTGAGGATGTTGTCGGGGATGCCGATTTTCCCGATATCGTGAAGAAGGCCGCCTTTGAAGATGAGGTCCTGATAGTCTTCGCTTTTTCCCGCGGCTTTCGCGATAAGACGCGAATAGGCGGCGACGCGGGTGGAATGCCCAATCGTGTAATGGTCTTTTGCGTCGATCGTTTTGGCAAGCGATTCAGCGATTTCGATCGTCATGCGGTCAAGCTTATCCGATTTGTCCTGAAGCTCCCTCGTTTTCTCGGCCACTTCTTGTTCCAAAGACCTCTTGAGGGCATTGAGTTCCTCGGTCGTCTTTTGGAGTTCGCGGGTCATCTTGACCATGTGGTAATGGTTCGGGGATTCGATTGTGAAATAGAGGATGAAGATCGATACGGCCGAGGCCACCATGGTGAGCAAGACGTTTTCGAAGAAGAAGATTTGGATGCCCATGCCCGTGAAAAGCAAGACGACGAAAGCAAGGAGCGCGATGGTCTGCCAGGCGGAGAAGTTCTTGCGGTAGACGAATAGCATCACGATCGGGTAGATGATCATGAAGAGGATAGGTGCGAAGACGAGGAGGTAGGCAGGGCCATGCTGGTAACCCTTTGCGGGGTCGAAATAATAGATGAACCCGAAGAAGATATTGAAGATCAGCATGATGACGAATAGCGCGGTGATCGAGATATTGAGAATCCGCTCGACCCTTTCAAGGCGAGCGCTCTTTTGCCCTTCGATATAGGCATTCACGTATCGCTTGAAAGCGCAAACGAGGAAGTAGGTGCTTAGATAATAGAGGAAGTTAGCGATTTGCAGCCATGCGACATGAACCTCGGTTGCGTGCATGAACAAGAACGCGGTCAGCATGTCGAATGCCGACACGACGATGGTCATTCCAACCAAGCGGCGGAAGCCCTTGTTCAGTTTGGTCATGTCTTTTTGGAGAGCGAGGTAAACAAAAAGAAGCCCGAGCATCGCGGTTGTTGTGATCTCGTATCGGAACTCGTATACCATGCTTGCCTATGACCCGTGGCGAATTTTAGTGAATCAATGCGCGCGTTGTCAAGCGTGCGCATACACGCGATTTAGAATGACGTATTGATAAAAAAATGTAAGGCTTTGTTCCAGCGTTTGGAAAAATGCGTTTCTAATGTAAGCTCGGCATATCATTGCGTCATCTGATTTGCTACAATCTTCGACATGGCTTGGCTGCTGCGTTCCTTCATCTTCGGCATTGCGCTTGCAATGGATTGTCTCGCGCTTTCGATTACGGACGGGCTCACGATGGATGGGCTATCCGAAAAGAAGAGGCGGATGTTCTTCATCGCCGGCGTCTTCGCGCTTTTCCAAGGTTTATTCCCCTTGATCGGATATCTGCTTGGCGAAGCTTTTTCCGAGTTCATTGACAAATACGATCACTGGATCGGATTCGGATTGCTCCTATTGATCGGCGGGAAGATGCTATTTGAGGGCATCAAAGGGATCGTAAAACCCGAGGAAAGGAAAATGATTCCCTTCTCAATCAAAACGGTTCTCATTCAAGGCGTCGCCGATTCGATCGACGCGCTCGCGATAGGAATCACGGTCACCGCGAACATTCAGGCAACCGAGGTATACCAAGTCTACGTTTGCTTTGCGGTCATCGCGATCTGCACGTTTGCGATATCCTTGCTGGGGCTTGTGGCTGGGAAGTGGATCAGCAAAGCCCTCAAAGGCCATTACGAAATCAGCGAGATCATCGGCGGCGTAGTTCTAATCGCCCTTGGCGTCATATTGCTCCTAGAAGGGCTTAACGTTATCGCTTGGTAAGGAAATCGAATGCACGCCCCGCTTATTCAGCGGATTGCGTATAGGACTTCCTTGATTTCGTCGGGAAGCCTTTTCGTGGCCTCATCGATTATATAGGTGGGAATCTCTTTGTAGAATGCCTCAGCAATCGGGCAAGCGATGGCGGCCAAAGTATCGCAATCCCAGCGAATCGCGATGCATAGGCGGAGGCAATCCTCAAACGAATCGCTATGCAAGAACGCCCATAAAGCCTGAGGAACGGTAACCTGACAGATTTCTTCACCATGTCCTAAATACGCCCTCATCTGGTCATAGTTCAGCTTTTCGATTTCGGGATATTCGGAAATCGCGTATTTCGCAATCTCGCTTCTAGTCGCTCCATGAAGGGCTTTGTAGATGCACATCGAGATCACTCTTCCGCCTTTGAGCCCTTCTGGATGGTTGTGCGTCGTCGCGGTCACGATATCCGATAACGCATACACGTCCTCTTCGGATTTCGCGAAATAGGCGACAGGCGAGACTCGCATCGCCGCTCCATTGCCGAAGGAATTATATGGCTTTGGATTATCGGAGAGGACCCAATGAAGCATCCTTCCGCCATATCCGGCGTTCATGTATTTCCTGGTCCAGCGATGAAGATAGTCGCTTGGATCTGCCTTCGCGTCATTCCTGTGGAGCAAGTAGTCAGCGACTCCAACCGTGCAGACCGTATCATCGGTGAAGCAAGAGGAAGGGAAGAATAGCTCTGCGGTGGCTTTTTCCGACTTCGGCCCGCGTTGGAATTCGTAGAACGAACCCGCGATGTCGCCGATCGCGGCGCCTAAGGTCCCGCGATATTCGGACATCGAAACCATTTCCTTGTAATCCAATTCTTTCATTTTTTCCTCGCTTTCCTCCGCCACTCCTTGATGGCATTCAGCCTTTCTTTGTATCGAGCCTCAAGGCCTTGGTCGGTTGGAACGTAATACTCTGTGCCTTCTAACGCATCGGGCAGGCATTGCATTGCGGTGATATGCGCCTCGGAATCGTGGGCATATTCATATCCTTTGCCATAGCCTAGCTCATCCATGAGCTTTGTTGGAGCGTTGCGAATATTGAGGGGAACGGGCTCAGCGATATCGCGGGTCGCGTCCTTTTTGGCGTGCTCATACGCCACATAGAGGGCATTTGATTTCGGGGCAAGCGACATGTAGACCACCGCTTCGGTCAGATGAACGCTGCATTCAGGCATGCCGATATAATGGCAGGCTTGGTAAGCCGCGACGGCGATTTGCATCGCATGGGGATCAGCCATTCCGACGTCTTCTACGGCGAAACGGGTGACTCGCCTAGCGATATATAGGGGATCCTCCCCCGCTTCAAGCATCCTCGCTAGCCAATATGTGGCCGCATCAGGGTCGCTATTGCGCATGGATTTATGAAGCGCGGAGATGAGGTTGTAATGCTCTTCGCCGTTTTTGTCGTAGAGCAAGGACTTCTTCTCGGTGCATTGGGCAACGTTTTCCTTTGTGACCAAGATCAAGCCTTTCTCGATTTCATCGCCGTTATAAACCGCCATCTCCAAAGTGGACAAAGCCATGCGGGCGTCGCCATTGCTGAAGATCGCGATGTGCTCAAGCGAGGCGTCATCGATTTGAATCTTTTGCCCAGGGAATCCTTTTTCTGAGGAAATGGCGCGTTTCAAAAGCAGGACGATGTCCTCTTTGCCAAGCGCTTTGAGGACGAATACGCGGCAGCGCGACAAAAGTGCGCCATTGACCTCGAAGGAGGGATTCTCCGTGGTGGCGCCGATCAAAGTGATCGCCCCTTTCTCGACGAAAGGGAGGAAGGCGTCTTGCTGGGCTTTGTTGAAGCGATGGATTTCGTCGACGAAGACGATTGTCCTTTCGCCGAGGGCTTGGTTCATCTCGGCTCTGCCCATCACTTCTTTTATCTCCTTGATGCCGCTAGTGACGGCGGAGAAATTCAAAAACTGGGATTTCGTCTGCTTCGCGATGATCTGCGCCAAGGTCGTTTTTCCAACTCCCGGCGGCCCCCAAAAGATCATCGACGGGACGTTATCCGACTCGATCATGCGGCGCAAAGCCTTGCCTTCCCCGACAAGATGCCCCTGCCCCACATATTCATCTAGGCTAGTAGGCCGAAGTCTTGCCGCAAGAGGCTCATTCGCTTCGCTTCCAAATAGTCCTACTTGCTCCATGACCTATTCTTATAGGGGAACCTCGGCATCGGGATAACCTTATGGAGCGAGGCGCGATGCATGCGCTCGATCTTCTCAATCGTCTCTGGCTTTCCTTTGCCAGAATCCAGATATTCGTCTAGCTCAGCATAGGTAAAGCCGAAATTGTCTTCATCGGTCTTGCCGGAAAGCCCGTCTTCAGGCGCTTTCTCGATGAGGTCCTTCGGGAGGCCAAGTTCATACCCAAGCGCTTTGACTTCGCGCACAAGGAGGAACTGAAGCGGCGAGAAATCGCCTGCCCCATCACCGTATTTCGTCGAATAGCCGACATAGTCCTCGCTGTAATTGCAGGTATTGGCAACGCGGGCGTTTCCAATCATCGCGGCGACATTATATAGGGTCACCATGCGAATCCTCGCGCCGAGATTGGAGCGAAGCTGGTAGCTAAGCTCAGGCCCGACGTTCTCGCGAATCGAGGCGCGGGAGGCCTCGGTGATGTCTTTGATGTTGATGTTGTAGTATTTGATCCCTAGGTGGTTCACGAGCTCAAGCGATTTGTCGATGTCGTGCTGATAGCCATCTGGCATGAGCACGCCGACGACTTTATCCTTGCCTAGCGCCGCCACGCAAAGCGCGGCAACCACGGAGGAGTCTTTGCCTCCGGAAACACCCAAAACGACGGTTGCGTCCCCGACGGTTTCGCGGACCCACTGGATTAATTCTTCTTTCATTTTCGTTACCCCATTTCGTATATCAAATTATACGCCTAAAGCGTGGGCGTGTGTGCAGTAACGTTCGAAAACGCATACATGGGTCGTTTCCTTTTGCAAAATAGGCGGATGGTTGGGACGTAGGCTCCACGCCGATAGGATTAGGCTAGCAATGGGCGGCAAGACGAAAAGTAGGCTGGGTGTCGCAAGAAGAGTAGGCTGGGCACCACAAGAAGAGTAGGCTGGGCACCACAGGGATGAAAGGGTTACTGGGCTTGCTCGAATTGGAGCTGGTAGAGCTTGTAATAGAGGCCTTTTTGCTTGAGGAGTTCCTGATGGTTGCCTTTTTCCATGACCTTGCCCTGCTGGAGGACGATGATCTGGTCGGCGTGCTGGATGGTCGAAAGCCTATGGGCGACCACTAGCATCGTGCCGATATTGCGCATCTTGTGGAGGGAATCTTGGATCAAGACCTCGGTTTCGGTGTCGATATTGGAGGTCGCTTCGTCAAGGATCAGAATCTGAGGATGGGAGAGGACGGTTCTAGCGAAGGAGAGCAATTGCCTTTGGCCAGAGGAGAAGTTCTCGCCTTTCTCGATGACTTTGCTATCTAGTCCATCGCTTAATTGGTCGATGAATTGATCGGCGTTCACGTAGCGGCAGACGTCCATGATCTCTTTATCGGAGTAAGAATCGTCATCGTATAGGGTGATGTTGCTGCGGATGGAGCCAGAGAAGAGGAAGACGTCCTGAAGCATTTGGCCGATGGCTTTGCGGAGGGATTTGATCTTGATGTTCTTGATGGGGATGTCATCGATCAATATCTCGCCTTTCTGGGGTTCGAAGTTGCGGACGATCAAACTTAGGATCGTGGTCTTGCCAGCGCCTGTCGCCCCGACGAAGGCGACTGTTTGCTTGGGCTCTACGACGAAAGACACGTCGCGAAGGATCCATTCTTCCTTCTCGTAGGCGAACCAGACGTTTCGGAATTCGATCTTTCCTTCGAATTTCTCGATTTCCTTGGCATCCGGCCCATCGACGACATCGGGAGCGACGTCAAGAAGGCTATATAGCTTTTCTCCGGCGGCATGGGCGCGTTGGAGGTTATTGAGCGAATCGGCAAGGCCTTCGATCGGGGAGAAGAAATTGCTAAGGAGCAAGTAGAAGGCGACGACGTTGCCGGCATTGAGGGAGAAGCGATAGGCGCAGAAGAAGGTGACGGCGATCGAGAGGTAATAGAGGAAATTGACGGTTGGGCGGAAGATCGCGAAGGCGCGGACCACCTTCATGCGGAGACTCCGAAGGTACACGTTCTTCTCATCGAACTGCTCCTTCTTGCGGTTCTCTTGGCGGAACATCTGGATGATCTTCATGCCGGAAAGAGATTCGTTGAGGAAGGTGTTGAAGTCGGAATGGCCTTCCCTTTCGAGGCGGAAGATGCGCTTGACGTAGCGCGAGAAGAAGAACGAGATCACGAATACCACGGCGAGGAAGCCCATCATGATCCCCGCTAGGGGCACGCTTTCGATGAACATGACGATGGCGACGCCGGCGATCGTGAAGATGTTGCGGAGGATCGATACGAGAGTGTTGGTGAATAGATCGCTCATGTTGGCGGTATAGAAAGCGACCCGGGTCACTAGAGACCCAACCGGCATCATGTTGAGCTGGCTGATTGACATCTCCTCGACGTGATGGAAGACTTCGTTGCGCATGTTGTAGACGATCTTCTGGCCTGCGCGCTGAAGTAGCATTGCCTGAAGGTAGAGGAACACCTGGTTCATCGCAACGATCCCTAGATACCCTAAGCCTAGGCCGATGAGAGTCGAGGCGGTGGCGTTGCTGATTGAGAAATTAAGGTCATTGGTGAACTTCTCGAGCACGAGCGGGAGCATCATGTTCCCAGCGATCGAAAGGCCAAGGAGGAAGATCGCAAGGGCAAAGGCCCACCACTCATCCTTCAGGTAATGCGCGGTGCGCTTCGAAATCTCCCACAGGGACATCTTCTTGTGGCCGAATAGCAGGTCTTTTTCGCTGTAGCTAGCCATTATCGTTGCCCCTCCGCTTCGCGCTCAAGCTCCTGCAAGTGCACCATCTTCTGGTAGGTTGGGGATATCTTAAGCAATTCTTCATGGGTGCCAAATGCCTCGACCGTGCCCTTCTTCATGACGACGATCCGGTTGAGCGAGGCGACGGTCGAAACGCGGGAAGCGACCAAAATCGTGGTCTTGCCCGCCCGCTTTTCGCGGATGTTCCTAAGGATTTCTTCCTCGGTCTTGAGGTCGACCGCGGAGACGGAATCGTCAAGGATCATGATCGGGGCATCTTCTAGATATGCGCGGGCGATCGAGATCCTTTGCTTTTGTCCGCCAGAAAGGGTGACGCCACGCTCGCCGGAGACCGTGGAATATTTCTCGGTGAAGCCATCGATGTCCTTCGCGACGGAAGCAAAGTTCGCGGCATCGGCGATTTGCTCAAGAGTGGCGTTCGAGTTTGCGAAGGCGATATTGTTCTTGATTTCGTCGGAGAAGAGGAAATTGTCCTGCGGGACATAGGCGATCATGCCGCGGAGAGAAGATACTTTGGCGTCCATGATGTCAATCCCGTCAATGAAGATCGTGCCTTTGGGAACGTTATATAGGCGGTCGAGCGAATTGACTAGCGTAGACTTGGCTGAGCCGATTTTTCCAACGATGCCGATCGTCTCGCCAGCATTGATTTTTAGCGACACGCCCTTCACGGATTCATGGTCTGCGTCAGGATAAGCGAAATGGAAATCGCGGAATTCGATTTCGCCTCTAGGGTTCACGAACTCGACCGGGTTCTCGGGGTCTTTGATGTCCTCGTCGCTATCAAGGAAGCCAGAGATGCGCTCCAAGGAGGTCTTGGCGCGGCTTCTCATCGCAAACACTTGGCCCAATGCCATCATCGGCCAGATGAGCATGCCGAAATAGCCGATGATCGTCGTAAGCTGGCCAGCATCCAAATCGATCCCGAATAAGGGTTCGTTATTGAAGGAACGATAGACGAGGTATCCGCCTAATCCCAAAGCGATTGCGAACACCATGCCGATGATGATTTCGATTGAGACGTCAAAGATAACGGAAAGCCTAGCGAATTTGACGCTTACCTCGCGGTTCTTCTGCGCGACTTTGGCGAAGGCGTGGAGCTGCTGCTTTTCTTTGGCAAAGGCCTTGATGACGCGGAGGCCAGTGATGTTTTCCTGAGCGAAATCATAGAGTTCATCGTTGGCCGCTTGGCGGGTTCTCCAACGCTCGGACATGAATTTCTCAACGAAAGCGCCCCAGATGACGATCAATATCATCGGGATCAAAATCATGATTGAGACGAACCAGTTGACTAGGAAGAGCTTCACGATGACTAGGGTCGTCATGAAGAAGGCATCGACCATCATGATCGTGCCCCAGCCTAGCAATTCGTCCACCGATTCGATGTCAGTCGAGAACCAGTTCAGGATGTTTCCGACCGGATTCTGGTGGAGATAGGTTTGCGAGACGCGTTCCGATTTCACGAACATCTCCTCGCGCATTCCCATCTCGATTCGCGATGAAGCGGAGAAGATCGAGATTCGCCAGATGACGCGGCCCACCGCTAGAATCGCAGCGACGATCACGACGCGCCAAACAACTGGCATAACGTCTGCTTCGCTTGGGGCAGTTCCGGACTGAAAGGCGCGGACGATGTCGCCAAGAGCCTCCGGGAGAAGGGTTTGAGCGTAATCGATCGCGATCAGGGTAACGATTCCGATCAAGAACAGGTACCAGTACTTTTTGTAGTATTTGTTGAGGTGCTTTCCGAAAAGCATGGGCTAATCATATCACGCGTTCGCGCATGTTGAAGCAGGATGCGCTCAAATTGTATTCAATTTGGGGACTCTTGCCTGAAACTATAGTCACGCAATAAACTTATTCCCATGGAATACGCGAAACTCGAGGGACTAGACAAACCGCTATCCCGCATCGCCTATGGATGCGATTGCAGGCCGATGCATACAGGAGACGCATCGTTTACATCCTTTTTGGACTACCTTTACGACGAGCTTGGCATCACCCTTTTCGATAATGCCTTCCATTATGGCGAATCGGAAGCATTGCTAGGCAAATGGATGGAGCAAAGAAAGAACCGCGAGAAAGTCGCAGTCATATCCAAGGGATGCTGCCTCGGGCCAAAGAAAAAGCATATCAGCAAGGAACTGCTCGAAAGCGAATGCAATGCGAGTCTAGAGCGGCTTAAAACGAACTGCATCGATATCTATTACCTGCACCGCGACGATCTTTCCTTTGAGGCGGAGGAGCTCATCGAGATGCTGAACGACCTCCGAAAAGCGGGGAAAATCAATCTGATCGGCGTCTCGAATTGGAGCGCCGCAAGAATCAAGAAGGCAAACGAATACGCCGAAAAGCATGGTTTGGAGAAGATCCGCTTCTCAAGTCCTTCCTTCTCTTTGGCACGCCAAGTGATCGATCCATGGCGAGGCGGCGCCGGATGCGTGTGCCTAACTCGCGACCAGGAATCCATGGCTTTCTATGCAGAGACGAAGATCGCGGTTGCCCCATATTCAGCGATGGCGAGGGGATTCCTCGCCGGAAGATATCCTTCGAGCAAGAAGTTTGCGATCTGGAAATCGCTCGACTGGGCTGCGCGAATCGCCTATTTCCACAAAGAGAACTTCATCGTAATGAAGAAGGCGGAGGAGTTAGCCGCGAAAAAAGGATGCACGCTAAGCCAATTGAACTTGGCCTATATCCTTTCGCAGGATTTCTTGACCTTCCCGGTCATTGGCTCGACGAACAAATCCAGGATGAAAGCCAATGTCGACGCCTTGGGGGTCACTCTAAGCAAAGAAGAGATTGACTCTCTGAACAAGGCGAAGAAGAAATAAGACGGGCATTTTTAGGAGCAGGCTGCGACCCCGCTAGAAGTAGACGCGGGTTCTTAAGAGCAGGTTGGGCATTCCTAAGAGCAGGTTGGGCACCGCAAAAACGAATGCATGGGTCGATTGGATTGGCGGGGATGGGATTAGATGCGACCGGAGAAAGAGATGGAGAAAAAGATGCGACTACCTTTGATTTCGGCAGAGGCTTTGCCTTTATAGACGTCAGCAATCTGCTTGACGATGCTTAAGCCGATTCCTGATCCTTTTCCCTTGGAGGAGGCTCCGCGATAGAAGCGGTCGAAGATCTGCTCCGTATCGATCTCCGCGCCTTCATATAGTTCATTGGAGACTTCGATAATGGCTTCGCCTCGGCTGGTGCGCTTGACGCTTAATAATACTTCACTAGAGCGTTTCGCGTATTTTAAGGCATTGTCGAGCAAGATATAGAATATCTCGCCGAACATCTGGGCGTTTCCTTTGGCTTTCACCTCTTGCTCAATGCTAGGGGTAAGGGTTAGGCCTTGCTTTAGGAAAGAAGGGCTGAAGGTGAAGGAAGCGTGTTCCCCTAGTTCTGAGATAGAGACGATTTCGAAGATTGGGTGATCGGAGAGTTCGTCTAGCTTAGACAATTTGACGAGCTGATTGGTCATCGTGGCGAGCTTTTCCACCTGGTCGCGGATCGATTCGGTCCACTCGCTTTTGCCATGGTCCATCTCAACGAGTTCCAAGTCGGCGGAGATCACCGTGAGCGGGGTCTTGAGCTCGTGGGAAGCGTTCGTGATGAAGCCCTTTTGTTTGCGGTAGGCGACTTCGCTCGGACGGAAGACGATTTTGGAAGAGAGGACGATCAAGGCGACGAGGATGAGATATGCGACTGCGGAGATAAGGCTAGAGGAAGTGAGGAACTGGCCTAATTCGTCCATTCTTTCCTTGACGTCGAGGCAGGCGACATAGCAGCTAGATTCCTGATTGGACTTTAGGTAACGGTAGTTGCCGGATTGGCCGTGATCCGAACTACCTTCGTAGATGGATTTGGCGAGAGTTAGCCCATCGGTTTGGCTGATGGAGAAAATGTGGAGGAAGTTGCTACTAGTCGCGTTTCCTTCCGAATCGAATTCGACGATGAAATAATGCTCGCGCATGATGTCGGGTTCATAGCGACCGCCCTCTCGCGGGGGCTTGTCTTCATCGGGGCGAGGCTCATCGCTAGGGTCAGCGTTCATCGCATCACGAAAGCCATTTTCGATGATGGCGTGAAGAGACGAATCCATTTGGCTAGTGGCAGAAGTGTAATTGAAGACGTTGATGCCTCCGATCGTGAGGAAGAGCACGAAAAGAATCGATAGGGATGCGGTGATGATGAAGCGGAGCCTAAGTTTCTTAATCATCGGTGCACTCCAGGTAATAGCCGCGATACCGCACGGATTTGATGCTCGTCTTCGAGCCGATCGACTCCATCTTCTTCCGAAGGTAAGAGATGAAGACCCATACGTTTTCGCTGGTCGAATATGCATCCACGTCCCACGCGGATTTGCTGATGGTGTCCTGCGAGACGATGTTGCCTTGGCTTTCCATGAGTAGCACCAAGATGCTCATTTCCTTGTTCATGAGCGTGGTCGAACGTTCGCCGCAATAAAGCTTGCAGGAGGAGCGGTCCAGATGAAGGTCCCCATAGGTTAAGGTATCGTCTTCTAGATTTGGTTTGCGCCTAGCCAAAGCGCGTAGCCTCGCGAGCAATTCCTCGGTTGAGAATGGCTTAGCGAGGTAATCGTCTGCGCCGAGATCTAGCCCTTGAATCTTGTCATCGACGCTAGACCTTGCGGTCAGCATGATGACTGGGGTGGCATTGCCTTCCCCGCGCATGATGGACAAAACCTCAAAGCCGTCTTTCTTCGGCATCATGACGTCCAAGATGATGACGTCGTAGTCGTATTGGCGGATGAATTCGAGCGCTTCCTCGCCGTCAAAGGCGCAGTCGACGACATGGCCGTTTCTCCTTAAGACGGTCGAAAGTGCCTTGCTAAGCTGAACCGTATCCTCTACCAGAAGCGTTTTCATATCCTAAGATTACTCCGCGAAGCCTAAATGGGGCTTAAATAGCTCTATTTTTTGAGCAATGCCTGAAGGGCCTTTTTGATTTGGTCTGGCTGAATGGGCTTGGAGACGTGGGCGTTCATGCCCGCTTCTCTAGTGGCGGCGATGTCTTCGGGGAAGGCGTCTGCGGTAAAAGCGACGATCGGGATATTCGCGATGGCTTTCTTTTCGTACGACCGAATCGCCTTAGAGGCTTCTAGGCCATCCATGATTGGCATTTGGAGGTCCATGAGGATCGCGTCATAGTAGCCTTCTTCTTTAGAAGTCGCCTTCTCGAAGGCTTCCTTTCCGTTTTCCGCCTCTTCGACTTCGAAGCCAGACTCTTCCAAGATGAGCCTTGCGAGCTCGCGGTTGATTTCGTTATCGTCGGCGACGAGGAGCCTCATCCCGTCGAAGCGGATATCCTCGTCGATATCCCCTTCTTCCTTTTCGGGGGCTTCTTGGGCGTTCTCGGCGAGCTTGAAGTCGAGTTCCACGATGAATTCGGTGCCGACGCCTTCTTCGCTTTGGGCGACGATCGTGCCATTCATCAGGGTGACGATGCTTTTGGAGATCGCCATGCCTAGCCCCGTGCCTTGAATTTCGTTCACCGTCGACTTCTTTTCGCGTTCATACGCCTCAAATACCTTCTCGGCGAATTCCTTGCTCATGCCGATGCCGGTGTCTTTGACGGAGAAAACGTAATGGGCGGAGCCTGGTTCGCTAGATTCGGATTCGCTGACCTTGATGGTGACCTTTCCGCCTGCTTTGGTGAACTTATGGGCGTTAGAAAGCAAATTCATCAAGACGCGGGAGAGGCTCTGAGGATCGGTGATGACGTTGCGGTGGGTGAGCTTCTCCTCATAGGACAACTCGATTCCCTTGGCACTCATCTGCACGAGGAAGAGGTCATAAAGCTCGCGAATCAAGACATGGAGATCGACTTTTGTTGGGTGAAGGCCTACTTTGCCGGCCTCGATTCTGCTCATCTCGAGGACGTCGTTGATGAGGGAGAGCATATGCTTGCTTGAGGAATCGATCTTTGTGAGGTATTCGTGGGCTTGGTCGATGCTTTCGCTTTTTAACGCGAGATCGGTGAAGCCCATGATCGCGTTCATCGGGGTGCGGATGTCGTGAGACATGTTGGCGAAGAAGATCGTCTTTGCGGCATTGGCTTGCTGCGCTTTGGCAAGGGCGAGCAAGAGGCGCTCGTTCTGGACGGAGCGCTCGCGATAGATCGCGGTCGTGTCCTGCACCAAAAGGACATAGAACTCGGCTGCCGGAGTGATGCTATAGAAGGTGAAGCGCTTGTAATAGGTTTGGCCGTCTTGGACGATTTGGATATCCGCTTCATAGAAGGAAGCCTCGGAGAGTTCTTTCGCCACGGTCTCTAGCGATAAGGATTCCATGGCTTTCTCCGATCCTTCTTTTTCGGCCAGGCGAGGCAAGACAAGCGTATCGCAGAAAGAAGAATAGCTACCTGTGCTTTCCGAAGGGAGGATCGCCTTCGCGCACTCCTGCTGCCCAGAGGCGATCAGTTGGTATTTGCCTTCGATGATGGAGCACACGATGTCATAACGATAGGATAAGGCGCGGTTAAGAACCGTATCGAAAATCATCTTCTCGTTGTACTCCTCTTCGATGAAAAACGCGATCACGTCCCTCGTGGATGGCTCCTGAATCATCGAAACGCGGAAGTTCACGAACCTCGCTTGCCCGTCGTCTCGGCGGACCAAGATGACCTCGGATGCGGAATCATGGCCCAAAGCGAAATACCTGAGGAGATCATCGCGGCGGAAGGAAGGGCAATCGGAAGTCGCGATCGTCGAGATCAAATGGGGAGCGCGAGAGGAAAGAAGCTCGTCATAGGTCTTTGCCTCTAAGTCGGAGGCATATAGATCAGGGCCGCCTACGGCTATCACGATGTCCTTCGTGAGGTTGATTCGGAAATAAGAGGAGGCGTCGCGGGCGAAATCGAGGATTTCCTTTTCCGCTTCCTTATATTGGACCTCGGATTGTTCAGCCTGCTCGCGCACGTTTTTGATGATTCTGAAAATGATGATGAGCAATAGGAATACGAAGATGGAGCCGCCGAGAAGGATTGAGGCGACAAGAGGGTCGTGCTCAGCGAAGATGCCGACGAGGATGTAGCCGACGAGGAAGAGGATCAAAAAGATTCCAGGAAGCGATACAAGATAGCGCATCTTGCCGTAGTTGCGCATCTCATGCATCGTCCTGGCGAAAAGAAAATAGCGGATGATGTTATAGACCATGAGGGCCGATCCGCCATAAACGGAAGCGTAGAAATAGATTTCTTTAAGCACTGAATCGAATCCTTTTCCCCTTGCTTTTAGGATTTTACCTTAAGGTAATGTCTCAATCAACGAAAAGGGACCGATGAGCCAATCAATGCCAAGGACGAGACGCTGGAGATATCGCGAAAATGAATACATGTCTCAATGATTTTCGGATTCTGGTCCCACTTTGTTCCCCCTCTTCTTCAACAAGAAAACCATAGGCAAGCCCATGGACCAAAGAAGATGCTTGATCGGCCGAACCGCCATTTTGTTGTCTTGCATAGAAAAGCCTCCGTAGCGTAGCCCGATCGGACTTACGTTATCGGAGGCGATAACTACTCATCGGCGGTGGGATTTTAACAAATTCGTTGCCGACATGTAATGGTTTTCTTTAGAAATCGACCTGTTCGAGTTGCTTGGAGGAGATCTTATAAAGCAGGAAGTGCGCGATGAACGAAATGGCGATCGCGCCACCTAAGAAAGCAAACTGTATGCCGATTCCACTGTCGCAAAGCAATTTCGAATAGCCTTCACACCCTGGAATGTATGGAATGATAATCGTGAAGATTGCGAGATAGAAGATGAAACCAATAATCATTAGCAGCGTGGAAAGCACGATGGATCTCCCGTTCCGATAATAGATTGGGAAGAAGATGAAATCCGCGATCGCAAATCCGACGATCGCAATCGCAACAACCGAAACAAAGCCGTTGAGCCCTAGTCCTGGAATCTTCGATTCGGGAATGCTTTCCGCGATGATTCTAGCAAGAGGGTGCAAGGCCGACATAAGCGCGATAAAGACCACTTGCATGATTAATACCGTAGCAATCCTAGCCATGACGATGTCTTTCTTTCGAACGGGAAGAAGCGTCGAAAAGAGGAGGTCATTGCTCTGCTGCCCTTTATTTGCGCCTAGGAAAAGAATCGGATACGCCGCGAGCAAATAGATGAAGCTCACGGCAAGCGGATAAGCTGGGATGAGCGTCATAAATGGGAATAAGGCGACGAACACATAGCAAATGGGATGCATCGCCAATTTGAATTCCTTATAGAGTAAAGCTTTCATGACTCTTGCTCCTTTCGAGATACACCATGATCTGTTCTAGATCGGGAACCGTTATTTCCACTCCTTCTTTTTCAAACGCTTCTTTGTCGTTAACGCGAATAAGCCCTTCGACATGGTCGTCCAATTCCTTTGCCGCGACATAAGGTCCTTCGATGGCTCTTTCCGCCCTGCGATCGATTACGAATAGATACGATCCCACGAAATTTTTCTTCAATCCGGTGAAAAGGATTTCTCCATCGTGGATGTAAGTGATATCAGTCGCGCATTTATCGAGATCACTCGTGATGTGGGTCGAAAACAATATAGACCTCTTTCCGTCTTTCACGATTTCGCGGAAAATGTCGAGGATTTCATCGCGCGATACAGGATCTAGCCCGGAGGTCGGCTCATCGAGAATTAGTAGCTCGGCGGAGTGGGAAAGAGCGACGGCGACTGAGTATTTGACTTTCATGCCGCTAGAAAGCTGCTCGAGTTTCTTATCCAGGTTCAGATTGAAGAGCTTGCATACGTCGAGGAATCTCTTCTCGTCAAAGTCCTTGTAAAACTTCCTTGTGACACGCATGAGTTGACGGATCGTTTTGTTGGGGTAATAGTTTAGCTCGCTTAAGGCGAATCCGATTTTTTGTTTGTTCTCGAGTTCGTTCTCCGTCATGTCTTTGTCGAATGCCAAAATCTTTCCCGAATCATAATGAATGAGGTTCATGATTGCTTTGAGCGTGGTTGTTTTGCCAGCCCCATTGCGCCCGATGAAGCCCATGATTCGGCCGTGCTCGACGCCAAAGGAGACGCTTTTCAGGGAAAACGTTGGGTAATTCTTGCACAGTCCTTCGATTCGCAATATCTCAGCCATTGAACTGTTCCTCCACCAAACTATGGAAAAGGTCGCTTTTGACAATCGCGATTCCCTTTGCCTTATCGCCAAGGACCATCAAGGTATCCCCTTCTTTGATATCGAACATCTTTCTAGCTTCGACAGGGATTGTTATCTGACCTTTCGGGCCAACCCTGACGGACACGATGAACCGATCGCCAATTGAATCTTTCATAATCTTCCCTTTCTTACTTTTCTTATATTATAGAAGTTTCTTCTGGCGTTGCAACAAAAAGGGCTGATTGCCCAACATCCGTCAATAATCCAAGCGCCTTAGGTGGTTTTATCCTGCTTTCATGTTTTGCTTGAACACGGAAACACGAAACCAAAAAAAGAAAAGGACTGACGGTTTGCCAATCCAATTCGATATTTGTGGGTTTATGCTGTGCGATTCTATTTAACCCTTTTGTTAATCTCCCACTCGTTGCCGCAGTTGTAGCATCTGCAGTAAGTTTTATTTTCGCTGCCAACTATTTTCGTTACCCGTTCACCACTGCCGCAAGCCGGGCATCTGACATCTTCGCTTCTTAGAGTGCTCGTGCAGCCTCCGGAAACGGCTTCGAGCTGCTCGTCAGAAAGCTGAACGCCTTCTTGCTTGGCCAAAGCCATTATTTCCTCGTTTGACTTGCATTCTTTGATCTTTGCAATTTGATCTTCCGTTAAGCCTTTCAGCAATTCTTCTTTCATCGTTTTCGCCCTCGGTTTCTATTATTGTAGCATGGCGAAAATAAAAACACCTCAATCGAAGTGTTATTATTTGTCAATCAGGGCGCTGCATCCTGAATCGCTAGTCAATCCATTTCCGAAGAAATGCGTCGTGGTCGCACAGCGACTTTCCA
>CACYCS010000185.1 GCA_902773005.1 uncultured Erysipelotrichaceae bacterium | reverse complement strand
TGCCTCATTCCCTTCACTCTGCAGTCGCCTGCAGCGAACAAACCAGGGGTTTTCGTTGCCATGGTTTCATCGGTCTTGATGAAACCTTTCTCAAGATCAACGAGCTCGGCATAAGGCTCGTTCGCCGGAACCTGTCCAATTGCCACGAAGCAGCCGTCGCAGGCGAATTGGACCGTTTCATGGGTCTCGGTGTTCTCGAATACCACCCCGGTCAAAGAAGTGTCTCCTAGGAACTTTTTGGCGTTCAGGCAGTGGTGGATCTCAATGTTATTGATTCCATCCAATTTCTTGATGAGGATATCGTCTGCGAAGAAGTGGTCGAACAGGGTGACGATCGTGACCTTTCTGCAGGTTTCGGCCAAAATGATGGCATACTGCAACGCTGTGTTGGCGTCCCCGATCAATAAGACGTCCTTGCCCGCATAGAAAGCGCCATCGCAGACCGCGCAGTAAGAGATTCCTTTGCCGGTGAGCCTTGCTTCGTCTTCTAATCCGAGCTTCCTATGCTTGCAGCCTGCGGCGACGATCACGGTTTTCCCTAGATGTTCGCCATAATTGGTTTTGACGTGGAAGACGCCATCCTCTTTGGTGACGGAAGTGCATTCCTCGAGCTCGAATTCCGCTCCTAGATCGGTGATCTGGTCGAATAGGTTGCTGGAGAAATCCATGCCGCTGATGGATTTGACAGACGGGAAGTTCTCAAGCTTCGGGGATTCGGCAATCTGACCGCCAAAAGCTTCTTTTTCAATGATTAGGGGCTTCTTCCCTGCGCGGAGAAGATAGAGGGCTGCGGTCATTCCCGCGGGGCCGCCGCCGATGATAATGCTATCGTAAATTGTGTTTTCCATAATTGAACATAAAGCCCCTCCTTTCGGAAGGGCGTTGGGTTTTTCGGTTCCTTACTTCTTCTGGGACTCGATATAGCCCTTGATGAGCGAAGCGTTCTCGTAGACCTTGTAGGAATCTCCGTCGGGTACGAGGAGGGTCGGAGCCTGCTTGATTCCATAGGCCTCGGTGAGGTCGCGGTTGCTCACGGCGTCGACGTTCTGATAGGCCATGCCGGACTTGTCGAGGAGCATCTTGGCCATCTTGCAGTTCGGGCAGGTCGGGGAGGTGAAGAGGAGAAGCTCTTCGACTTTCGGCGCTTCCGCTTTTGCTGCGGGCTCGATGTTGCAGAACTTGCCTTCGTCCGCGGTCGCTTCCTGCTCGGGGCGGATCTCATAGGTCTTTCTGGCGTGGAATTCCTGGACCTTGCCAGCATTCCAGTTCTTGACGGGTCTGTAGTAGCCGGTGATGCGGGAGTAGACCTCGGTCTCCTTGCCGCAGACGGGGCACTTCCATTGCTCGCCGGTGATATAGCCATGGTCAGCGCAGATCGAATAGGTCGGCGACATGGTGTAGTAGGGGAGTTTGTAGTTCTCCGCGATCTTCCTGACGAGCTTCATGCAGGATTCCCAGTTCGGGAGGCGCTGGCCAAGGAAGGCGTGGAAGACGGTGCCAGAGGTGTAGAGGGTTTGGAACTGATCCTCGATGTCGAGGGCCGCGAAGATGTCATCGGTGAATCCGACAGGGAGGTGCGAGGAGTTGGTGTAATACGGGGTCTCGCCGTTTTTGGAGGCGGTGATGATGTCGGGGTAACGCTCCTTGTCGTGCTTGGCAAGACGGAACGCGGTGGATTCGGCAGGGGTGGCCTCAAGGTTATAGAGGTCGCCGTATTTCTCCTGGTAGTCGGAGAGGCGGGTCCTCATGTGGTTGAGGACTTCCTCGGTGAATTGCTGCGCTTCCTTGCTCGTGAGGTCCTTGCGGATCCAACGGGCATTGAGGCAGGCTTCGTTCATGCCGACGAGTCCGATGGTGGAGAAGTGGTTGTTGAAGCTTCCGAGATAGTGCTTGGTGTAAGGATATAGGCCAGCTTCGAGGAGCTTCGCGATGGTCTGCCTCTTGACGCGGAGGGACCTTGCGGAGATGTCCATCAAGCGGTCGAGCCTGGCATAGAAGTCATCGACATCGGTTGCGAGGTAGGCAAGGCGCGGCATGTTGAGGGTGACGACGCCGACGGAACCGGTGGATTCGCCAGATCCGAAGTAGCCGCCCGACTTCTTGCGGAGTTCGCGGAGGTCGAGCCTCAGACGGCAGCACATCGAGCGCACGTCGCTAGGCTTCATGTCGGAATTGATGTAGTTGGAGAAGTAGGGGGTGCCATACTTCGCGGTCATCGTGAAGAGAAGCTTGTTGTTCTCGGTCGGGGACCAGTCGAAGTCCTTGGTGATGGAATAGGTGGGGATTGGATACTGGAATCCACGGCCATTGGCATCGCCTTCGATCATGGTCTCAATGAAGGCTTTGTTGACCATTGCCATCTCTTCTTTGCAATCGCCGTAAGTGAAGTCCATTTCCTTGCCGCCGACGATCGCCGGAAGGTTGACCATGTCATCGGGGCAGGTCCAGTCGAGGGTGACGTTGGTGAACGGAGATTGGGTTCCCCAACGGGATGGGGTATTGACGCCGAAGATGAAGGACTGGATGCACTGCTTGACTTCCGAGTAGGTCAAGTGATCGACGCGGACGAAGGGGGCCAGATAGGTATCAAATGAGGAGAACGCCTGCGCGCCCGCCCATTCGTTCTGCATGATGCCGAGGAAGTTGACCATCTGGTTGCAGAGGGTCATAAGGTGCTTCGCGGGAGCGCTCGTGATCTTGCCAGGAACGCCGCCCAGGCCTTGCTGGATGAGCTGCTTCAAGCTCCAGCCAGCGCAATAGCCGGTGAGCATCGAAAGGTCATGGATATGGATGTCGGCGTTGCGATGGGCATCGGCGATTTCCTTGTCATAGACCTCGGAGAGCCAATAGTTCGCGGTGACGGCGCCGGAGTTAGAGAGGATCAATCCGCCGACGGAATAGGTGACGGTCGAGTTCTCCTTGACGCGCCAGTCGGCGACGCGAAGGTAGGAATCGACGACTTTCTTGAAGTCGAGCGAAGTGCTCTTGACCTGGCGGAGGGCGCTATGCTTGCCACGATAGTCCATATAGCTTTTCGCTACATCGATGTATCCGGTCTGAATCAAGACGATCTCGACGGCATCCTGAATGTCCTCAACACCGATGGATTCGTTTTTGACTTTGTCGTTAAAGGCGCTAGTGACGCGAAGCGAAAGAAGCTCCAAAACGTCAGTGGGAATTTCCTTGTGCTCGGCGGCGAAAGCGCGACTCAATGCACTTTCGATTTTCTTGAGATCGAACGGTACGAGCGTCCCGTCCCTTTTGATTACTTGCAGCATGTCTTTTACCTCGTTACTCTACGTGTTTCACTGGACTGGAAGAGGGGATTCAAAACCATCGGCAGCGTGAGCTGCAGATAGCTATCAAGAGCCCGTCCTCATGCCTTGCGTAGCATATATTAATTTCATTAAAAAAACTTTCAACTACTTTGCTTTGGAGCGGTTTGGTGCCTCAAAAATTTGGTCTTGAAAAAGCAAAATCCCCGAAGCGGTTAGACCACATCGGGGAAAGACGAATCGAATTAGTAGTTTTATGGGGATTCAAATCTCGATTTTAGGAGAATTCGAACCGCGGAATTTTTGACAGTGTCTAAGATTTTAACAATTGCTTAGAAACACCCGAAATTTTTAGATGGTTAGATTGACGCTTAATGGACAAAGAATTGCAGGATCTGTTGATAGCCGAGTGGCATCGTCATAATCCACTTCGCGAAGCTCCATTTGCTAGGATCGTCCCAGCCAATCGCGGTCTGTAGATCTGCGATGAATGGAATATCGAAAGTGAAGAGAATATTGAAGACGAGGGCCACGACCCAGATGATTGCGGCGGAATGGACGAATCCGACGACTAAACCGAGAATCCTGCCGACGATTCCAGGCTTATTGCCATTGGCTTTCTGAATCTTATTGATGATGAGCTGGACGATCCCGCCAATAATTGCGACGATGATGTAGATGGCGAGGAACCCGATTCCAGTGCAGGCTGCGGTCGCGATCGCCTTGACGAAAGGCTCTGCGACCACGACAGTTCCCGTTTCTGGAATGAACTCAACGACCATCTTATCGAACGCGCCTTGGATGAAGGAGGGAATCCCCAAAGACCCATAGACGCTTTGCCTTGTCGCTTCGTCCAATAACGCGACATCGACCTCTTGGCCGCCATATTCGACTTTGGAGAGGAATAGGCTTCGTACAGGATCGCCAATCGCGTTCCCTAAGCCCATGTTATAAATCATTTTGCCGACGGCTTTGCATAAAGCGAATGCCAAGCCAATCGCAAGGGCTTGGAAGATAAGCCTCCAGAATTCCTTGGCGCCTCCGCGAATAAAGCCGATCAACATGAAAAGAACGAAAATCGCAATGAATACGATGCTTAACCAATCGAACATCATGATAGCCTCCTTTTGTGCCCTTATTGTAATGTGCAAACCCCAAAAGGCAAAATCTTTCTCAATTCCGCCTAACGCTTCCTGTATAATCTTTAGGTGAAATTTCGGGGGCAAACTATATGAAATTGCTTCAATGCTTGCGGTGCGGGGAGAACCTGCGCGAAGAAGGCGATTTGCTGAAATGTGATCACTGCGGCGCAACGTACGAGAGGGAACCCGCCGAGGAGGCGTCCTCCAGATTGGCCGACGCCCTTGGCGAGGCGAAGCTGGAGCTCCTTGCCAACCGGAAGAGGCTCCTCTGGGACGCCGCCCACGAGAAGTACCCGAGCAAGGAGAGAGTCGTCGAGGCCGCGAACGCGGTGCTTTCCGTCTCCGCGGAGGATTTCCTCGCAAGAATCTACCTCCATTCCCACGACAGGGATCCCTTGAAACTCAACGCCATTCTTGCGTCTTCTCAGGTCGATCCATCCCAGGCAGTCGAGGCTTTCCGCTGGCTGCTCCCCTCGCTTTCGTCCAGAACCGTCGGCCCCCTCCACGATTTCGTGGACCGGCACTTCGCCGGCAAAGAGCGGTTCGAGAAAGCCACCGCGATCGAATCCGAGGCAAGCAAGATCAGCCAGGGCATCTACGAGCCGGGGCTCCCGAGGGACGTATTCCTTTGCTATTCGAGCAAAGACATGGAGAGGGTGGTGGGCCTGCTCGACCTATTGGAGCAGAACGGCTTTGCCTGCTTCGCCGCCTTCAGGAATATAAGGCACGGCAAAGGCGCCCAAGGAGATTATCTTCCCGCCATCCAAACCGCGATGCGCTCCTGCGAGGTCTTGGTGTTCATATCCTCGGAGGCATCGCGTTCCATTGACTGCGAAGCGCTCAAGGTCGAATTGCCTTATTTGATCCAGGAACTGCCCGACAAGCCCCGGATCGAATTCGTCATCGAGGACTACGGCGAGACCCCGTTCATGGTCAAGCGCACCCTCAAGAAGGCCTTCCCCTCGCAGGAATACTGCCGCGACGAGGAGGACCTGATGGAGAGGATCCAGAACGCCATCGACCAGAAGAACGCCAAGAAGGACGACGAGGCGGAGAGGCTCCGGAAGGAGCTCGAGGAGGAGAGGAGCCGCCGAAAAGAGTTGGAAGAGGCCAGGCGCGCAGCATCGCAAATCGCCGAAAAAGATGGCCCCAAAAGCGAGGAAGCCCTCCGAAAGGAAGCCGAGGAGAAGGTCCGTGAGGACCTGCTCCGCGAGAAGATGGAGAAAGAGGCGAGGGAGCGCATCCTCGCCGAGGAGAAGGCAAGGAGAGAAGCCGAAGCACGCGCCCGCTTTGTCCCGAGAGTCGACGGCAAGTACGTTTATTTCGGCGAATACCCCCAGTCCGAGGTCAGAGATCTAGGCCTCGTCGGTCGCCTTAAATCCCAACAGCCCACGGAGGGTATTGTCGCCCTGGACGGCAAAAGGTATGCCCTCGCCAAGGACAGGTACTTCTTATTCGAGCCAATCAAATGGAGGATCCTCAAGAAAGAAGGCCATGAGGCCCTCCTCGTCTCCGACGCCCTGCTCGACGCGCGCCGCTTCGGCGCGGGATCCAACAACTACGCGCATTCCGAAGTCCGCGCCTGGCTGAACGGCGAATTCCTGAAGATGGCGTTCCCAAGCGGAGGCGAGCATATAATCGCCTCGACCGTCGACAACTCCGCCGCGACGACCCAATCGCCTTCGAACCCCTGTACCTGCGAGAACACCTCCGACAGGGTATTCCTGCTGAGCTACCAGGATTACCGCAACGCCTCCTACGGCTTCTCGGACTCTGCCTCCCGCCAGTGTTCTCCGACAGACTACGCCCTCGCCAAAGGCGCATATATGAACTCAAGTAACGGCAACGGCTGGCATTGGGCCCGCTCGCCAAAATCGAACGACTCGTACATTCCCTGCGCGTGGACAGTCGATTGCGATGGCATCCTCAACGGCACCTACGTCCGTTACGGCGACGGCTGCGTCCGCCCCGGACTTAGGGTAAGAGTCCCGGAATGAATTGGAGCGACAATCATCAATCCGCCGCCCAAATCAAAATCCGTTAAGGGCGGCGGTTCCTTTCACGTTTTTGCCAAAGACTATAGTCTGCGCAATTCAGAAACCCTGGGCGCACAGCCCGTTGCCCCATACGCGCTTACGCTACCGAAAAATCTTAGAATTCAATAGTTCACGCCCGCGAATGCAGTTTATAATATTCGCGTCATTAGGAGGTCATCATCAAAAATGGCAAAGAAAGAAAAGAAGGGAAAGAAACTCTGGGCTGAGTTTAAAGAATTCATCAACCGCGGCAACGCGTTCATGCTTGCCGTCGGCGTCGTCATCGGCGGCGCGTTCTCCGCAATCGTCAACGCGTTCGTCTCCATGCTCATGTCCATCGCGACCTGGGCAGTCCCTGGAGGTCTTAAAGGCCTCGTCACCGTCCTTCCCGCGGTCAACCCGACTCAGGAAGGCGTCGCTGGCATCGGACAGAAGTTCGAAGCTGCCGACATCGTCGAAATGACCATCAAGTATGCCGCTTCGCAGGGTGTCACCATCACCAAGGAAAGCGATTCCTTCATGCAGTGGCAGAACTCTTTGAAGGGTCTCTACACTCTCCACGGAACCACCTGGACCTACAACATGTCCGCGATCATCGACTGGGGCACCTTGATCAACGCCGTCATCTCGTTCCTTATCATCGCGATCGTCCTCTTCATCATTGTGAAGGTTGTCAACGCCGCTGCCGCCAAGAAGGCTGAAGCCCAGGCGAAAGCGCTCGAGGCCTACTATCAGAAGCACCCCGAAGAGAGACCGGTCGAACCCGAGCCCGAAGCACCGAAGCCCACGGCCGAGGAACTCCTCACCAGCATCCTTGCCGAGCTCAAGAAGCAGAACGCCCCTAAGGCCTAATCCCTTCCCAACAGCCCAAATTCCCAAAGCGGATCCCTTGCGGTCCGCTTTTTCTTTGGGCTGTGATGGGGTAGAATTTCCCCATGCCAAGAAGTATCCAATTTGAAAAGATAGAGAATTTCCGCGATTTAGGCGGATATGAATGCCGTTATGGCGAAACATCCTTCGGGACCATTTACCGTTCCGCGAAGCTAAACGAAGCAAGCCCAAAAGACATGGAGAAGCTGAAATCGCTTGGCCTCAAAACCGTCATCGATCTCCGCGACGACTATAGCAAGGAGCACTTCAAGGACGTCACGAGGCAAATCGAGGGGATACGTCACATCGAATTGCCCGTAAATGGCAACGGCAGGATAGCTCGTGATTACGATGACATGGTCTATAGCTATATCGAGATGCTAGAAGACCCATATCAGGCTAGAAACATCTTCAAAGCCATTCTCCACGCGGATAAGCCCATGGTCATGCACTGCAACGCAGGCAAGGATAGAACCGGCGCATTCACGATGATCATTTTGCTGCTTAATGGAGTCGCTTTCAAAGACATCAATGCCGACTATATGGCCTCATTCCCATATCTAGAGGACATGACCGCCGAGACACGCGCCCTTCATAAGGAAATCCCCGAGATCCTCATGACCCCAAACATCAAATTCCTTAGGGACGTGTATGCGAAATTCATAGAAAAGTATGGCGATGTCGAATCCTATTGCGAAGCCATTGGGCTAAGCGAAGATGAGGTGAAATCATTGTCATCGATCTTAGGAAAAAAGGAGAAATCCTGTGGCGCCGCAGTGTTCTACCACGGCAAGGTTTTGATTGAGCATATGGCCATGGGACACTATTCGATTCCCAAAGGACACGTAGAACCCGAAGACAAAGACGAATACGCTACTGCCTCTCGCGAAATCAAAGAGGAACTTGGACTGGACGTGAAATTCCATGAGGGATTCCGCCTGACAAGCGACTATTCGCCTTTCGATGGAGTGATCAAGCAGGTCGTGTGGTTCTGCGCCGTAGCCAATACCGATAAGACCATCCTGCAGCCAGAAGAAGTGCAAGGTGCCTATTGGATTTCCCCGGCCGATGCGATGATTGCCTTAAGCCATGATAGCGACCGCCAAATCGTTCGTGAGGCATCGCTATTCGAGGCTGAGCACCACTTCGATTACTGATAGAAAAAGCTCCGCAGGAATTGTTTAGCGGAGCTTTTTCTTCGCCTATATAGGCGGGATTTGCATGGGTTTTAAGCTTATTCGCCTAGCACGCTGACGGCCATGATCGTGTAAAGGACGTAGATGACGGTCGAGACGAGGCTGATGTCGCCCAAATCGTTTGGCGCACCAGAAACATCGAAGAAAACGGTGAGGGCCAAAGAAAGGATGAACAGGACGCCGAACAAGGTTGTGATTTTCGTCAAGGCAGACGATTTTGCAGCCCAGTTGAAGATGGCGAACAACGCGAATCCGATCGCGGTCACAAGCGAGAAGATGGAGATGACCCATCCAGTGGGGCCAAGCCCATTTGCCGCGGCGATGATCGTGATGAGGAAGTTGACGAACATAAACGTCGGGAAGATGACGACGTTGAGTTTTTTGAGCAAGCCGCCGATGGAGCCCTTGTTCTCGCTAATCAAGGATCCAACGATCCCGGAAACAAGGTAATAAGCAGCGACAATCACGCCGATGATGCCCAGGGCCAACGTAGAACCCGAAGCACCTAGCAAATTCATGTAGAGCAGCAGCATGAACGCGCCGATGATGGTTGGAAGAAGCGCTTGGAGAATCGAACCGTATTTTTTCATGGATAAAACCTCTTTGATACGCTAAATATCATAGCAGGCGGGAGCGCGTAATTGAATCAAGATGGCGTCAATATTTGTTTTTCTAGATTTATCCCGCGGGAACGATAAAATATTATTAACTAAGCCAAATAATAAGGAGAGAGAATCATGGCAGACAACAAAAAGAAGGTTTATCACGTTGCGAAGCGTGCCGAAGACAACAAGTGGACCATCAAGTTCGCTGGCGGAGAGAAGGTCATCAAACTCTGCAACACCAAGGAAGAAGCCCTTGCGTTCGCGAACCAGCTCGCCGAGAATCAGGGCGGCATCGTCCAGTTCCACGCTTCCAAAGGCGCCAACAAAGGCAAAATCCAGAAGACCCGCTAATTAGTCTTTCCTAAGCCAATCCTCTTTAGATATGGCATCGATAATCGATGCACGTATCAAGCGGATTGGTTTTTTGTTACAAAAAAACGCCGGCCTTTCAGTCGACGTAAACCTCTTTGCAGGAGTCGAACATTTCTCTTGTCCGTGGGGAGGGATCGTTATAATGCTTCGCCATATCGATGATGACTTCTTCGGGTACCCATTTATCCTCGCTGCGTTGCTTGTTGCGCTTTAGGCAAAGCGAGTAATCGTGGAGTTTCAATAGAGTCAATTCGTGGTAATCGAATTCAGGAAGCTGGTTCTTGAAGTATTCACGGCGGTCATCATATAAAAGAGTGGTGTCGAACATCACGGTCAGATTCTCCACCGTGGCGCACAGCCTTTTGGCCCTGCGCACCATCTCCTCGTAGATGATCGTCATATCGTGGGAAGGCGGAAATTGGCGATAGCTGCCGAACAATTCCTTTCGAACGTCATCGGCTGCAATCACGACGACATTCTCGTCGGGATGCTTATCAGCATACCCTTTGCAGTACGTGGATTTTCCGATCGCGGCAGGGCCGCAGACGAGGATTAGCTTTTGCATAGCGCTGATATTCTATCCACCCTTCCCGCGCTTTGCTACCGAAATCATTCGTAGCGAAGCGTCTCGGTGCAAAATCGATTCGAAAATGTGGTAGAATAGGCCTACTTATGAAATACACCAAAGCCCAAGAAGATTTTGTTGAAGCCCTTCTCATGCTGGAAGAGGAGGGGCGTCCGCTTGAGACGACGCTGGTCGCCGAAAAGCTCCATATATCAAAGCCGGCTGTTCACCAGATGGGACATGAGCTCATCGACCGCGGGCTTATCACCAGAAAAGACTATGGCCCGATGAAGCTAACTTCCAAAGGGCGCGAAGTCGCGGAAGCGGTTCTACATCGCCATCGCGTTTTGCATGAGGTTCTCGTGCGCTTAGGCGTGCCTGAGGATATCGCCGAAGAAGATTGCTGCCTTATCGAGCACGTTCTCTCCGAGACCACTTTCCAGGCGATTGAGAATTACTTGAAAGAGCACGAAGAATAAATAGCGTTCGCGTGCACGCGCATAAGAAAAACAAGTTTGGATTTCTTTGAAACGGAAACTCAAACTTGTTTTTCAGTTTTCTTAGATGCCGTCTTGAAAATCGATGAAAAACATGAAAATTTTTTCAAAGAAACCGATGAAATATGAAAAAAATGTAAGCGTTTTCCGATGAAAATCCTCTTGAAAACAATTTCAATAGGGGTATTGTGGTGTCGCCTCGAGAAAAGAAGAGGCTGATAAGATTTGGAGGTATTGATTATGACCAACAGCAAAATCTTAGATAATAAGGAGCTTGCTCTTAGGAGTGAGTCCGAGAAGACCGTCGACACCGAGAACGGAACCTATCTCATCTTCGGTTCCCTCGATGGAAAAACCAACGCGTGCCATTCCGGTGCAATCATTGGATCCTGGTCGAACTATTGGGGAAATACGTTCGAAGCCTAATCCTAGCTCGCTGCTCAGACTAGACCTTATTTACATAGATATAATTCGTTTGTTTCTTATCATGAGCTTCGGCTCGGAGCGGTCCAATTGCGGGCCGCTTTCTTTTTACGCCAGCGGAGACGTAAGACCTCTTAGCATTGACGATGGTGATCAGCCTCACTTTATTTCCCCCAAGCGCGGAAGCGGATGCTGCGCGACAAAGAGTGGATTCGTTTAACCGCTGGCTTTGATGAGCCTCTTGGATGTTTATGGGCGAAAGAAAACCCGCGGCTTCGATTCCGCGGGTTCTATGATTGGGCTTATTTGCCTTGTTTCTGGAGTTTGGCCTTAGGAGGCTTAACGGTGAGGATCACAAGGACGATAGCGCCGATGATGATCAGGCTTCCGACGATGATGGACATGACGGTGAATTCAAGCCAGTTGCTGTTCTTGGCAGCGCTGCCGCCGACGGAGGTCATGAAGCTGATCTTCTTCTCTCTCCAGAGATAGGAGAAGACACCAGCGATGATCATGGCGATGGCATCGATTGCGAGAGCGCCTTCGAAGAGGTAGGCGTTCTTCTTGAGGGTTTGACCGGTCTTGATGGCTTTGCCGTATCCAAGCTTCGCAAGGAAGGCGATGAGCGCGGCAACCAAGGGCATCAGGAAGAACATGAGGTACTTGAGGTTGACGAGGTCGCTATTGGAATATGCGCCAGCGGCGAGGTTTCTGATCCAAGGACCGAAGAAGGCAAGCGCGAGGCCGAGGTTTGCGGCGGCCAAGGTGCCGGTGATGAGCGACATGGTCTTGTTGCCATCTTCCTCTTCGCCAAGGATCTTGACGAGCGGAACGTTCGTGGCGATGAGAAGAATGATGACGGCGAGGATGTAGACGACGATGACGAATCCGATTCCGTTGTAGCCGAAGTTCGAGGTGGTGAGCCTGTAGAGCCAAGCTGCATTGAGAAGGAACACGGCGACGAGCATGTAGCCAAGGGCGATATAGCTGAGGAACGACTTCACAACGAGTTCGTCATCGCTTGACTTCAAGAGGGATTTGACCGAGGTGACAAGCCCAAAGCAGGAGATGATGAGACCTGCGAATCCGATGGCGCCGAACATTTCGTAGAGCGCAACGGAGCCGCTTGTCGGCATGTTGTCGATCGGGCTTCCGGTGATGTTCCAGAGGAATGGATTGACCAGGCATCCAAAGTAGATGGCAAGGAATCCGAACCCTATGGAGAGAAGGGCGAAGATGATCGTGTTGATCAATCTCGGGGTGGATGAGTATTTCATAAACTAGCCTCACATATGCACAGCGCATGGCAAAGCCATCGGTGCGACTAGATAATTAAAGTCTATCTTCGATAGATAGTCAACGCGGAAATTAGAGCGTTTTGAGGCACAGCAAAGCAAGTCTAATGCCTTTTTTGGCCGATCTTGAGAGTTCGTAAGGGAAGGGACCATCGCCAATTGTGGCGAAAAATCCTTTAAAAGGAGTGGGCATTCCGCCGAAATCCTTAGGGCAATCAGGCAGGCGGCGAAGCATAAATCCTGCGACGGCTGCCTCATCCTCTAGAAAGAATGGATAGCGTTTGCGAAGCTGAAGCACCGAATAACGGAGCGCGTCAGCAACTTCAGTCGGAACGAGGTTATTGAGATTCGCAAGATAAAATCCTCTAGCAGAGGTCGGCTTGATCGTGCGGTAACGATAAGGCTCTTTTTGCATCAGGAAATCTCCAAGCGATTCTCCTGGGCAAGCATAGGGCATCGACGAACGGAAAGACGCGCGAGCAATATCGACCAATGGATTCTGTATCTTTCCCTCCCCTTTGGGTGAAACCATGAGGGACATGTATGCATTTTCGTTGATCCTGCGGTCTACGATACCCGGCATGATGGAGATGCTGTTCTCCTTGGTTCCAAATGGGAATATCGAGCAGGAATTAAGCGGGGATACGAAATCTACTCGATAGCCGTTTTTGGTGCTGAAAGATTCCTGTTCGATGAACACGGGGTATCGTTTTGGATCGTTTTTATAGAATGCCGCGTCGACTTTTCGCTGCCTATTCTCAATCACGATGCCTACGCCCCATTTGGATGGGATCTCTTTCTTAAGCTGCTCCTCAAGGAAGGCGGGATAATCATCGGAGCCGCAATAAATGACGCGCCCTGTTTTATAGCTAGTCAAAACTTCGCCGTCGGTATACTCAATGGATTTCACCTTGCCAAGGAAGGTTCTGATTTTCTTTGCTTCGCATCCATAAAGGATTTCGCCACCGCGGGAAAGAATTTCTTCCGCGAGCGAAGACAGATAGAGTTTCATCCTTCCCGACGGGAGATAGAAAGTATCGTCAGTCGTGATGGATGTATCGCCTAGCCTTCTATGGAGGTCCTCCTGGAGGAATCGAGATTCTGGGGAATTGTCGAATCTGACATAGCCGCCCGTGTAGATTGCGTGCCCGCCGAAGCCAATGCGGAAATTGCTTTTGGCGTTGAAAATCCCGTTATGCTCGTAAACGGTTCGCGCAGTCTCTCTATCATTAAGGTTTTGTCCCTTTTCTAGAACGATCGGCCGTATACCCCCATCAAGGAGTATTTTGGCGCACATGAGTCCAGTTAATCCGGCTCCGATGACAATGGCCTCTCCGCCTTGCTTATTCTTTGGCACGACTAGCTTTGCATCCTCGTGGAAAAATACGACTGAGGTGTCGCGAACGAATTCGCTGGTATCGACGATGGCGTTGATGCGTATCCTACATCCACCGACTGCAAGCTCGCTCATCCTCTTGTCGATTTTGTATCGCAAAGAGCGTTCCGAGATTTTCAAAGCGGAAGCGATTTTGCTTCGGACCTCAATCGCGTTGTCCGGATTATCCACCAAAATATTTGTGAGATAGTACTTCATAAGCTCTCCGCGACCCTCGCTGCGCTAAATAGGCACCAGCCCAAATTGAATCCCCCACAAAGGCCATCGACATCAAGGACTTCGCCTGCGAAAAACACGCCGTTTTCGCGTTTTGATTCAAGATTTGCGCTGATTTCAGATAATTTGACCCCACCTACGGTCACTTGAGATTGCTCAAATGAGCTAAGTGCAGAGAAGTGGAAACGCAGGTTTTTCATGACCTCGATCGCGTTGCCGCCTAAGCGCGCTATGTAATCGGCAAGGGGCTTTTCGACAATCGCGGACAGGTAATTTGCGCCAAATGTTTTCTTTGCGCGCTCAGCAATCTCTTTTAGTTCGGTCGCCCGCATATCCGGGAATAAATCTATTGCGATATCGTATTCATCGTCGAGGCCGCGTCTAGCGATACTGGAAGCCGAATTGAAAATAGCGATTCCTGATAATCCGTCTTTTCTGAACAGTACCTCGCCTCTTTCTTCGTAAAGGGTTTTGCCCTTTTGAATCAGCTTGACGAGCGCTTTGTGTCTTAGACCATCAAGAGATTTCGGCTGCTCTATGGTTTTGATCGGACATAGCCCTGGAAGAAGAGGCGAAATCGCATACCCGTGGTCGCTCAATACGCCAAAAAGGGAGCCGTCGCTTCCAAGATTCCTTTGGCTTTTTCCTCCGCAAGCGATGACAAGGCGGTCAAAAGTAAACCGACCTTCCGTAGTGTCAAGTTCTATCTGATCCGAAACTCGATACCCCGTAACGTTGCATCCAAGATGAATGGAGACGCCTTGCTTTTGCAAAATGTGAGCGAGCGCATTCACATAGCTTGCGGCGGAGTAGGTGAGCGGATAAATGAGATCGCCGATGCGAGTGGTGGGAATCCCAAATTCGCCTAATAAGCCAAGCCAATATTCCATCGGCCTGCCATCAATAACGCTAGCAACGAAATCGGGATTTGAATATTTCCCCGGATCGATGGATGCGTTCAATAGATTGCAGTGTCCATTCCCAGTCGCGTATAGCTTTTTCGCTAGTTTTGGGGCATGGTCAAAAAGGGCGACTCCCCAATCAGGGTGCAGCCGCTTGGTTAGCATCGCTACGTAAATGCCCGATGCCGAGGCCCCCACGATTCCTACACGCATGTTTCTTATTATAGTTTACCGCAATAGGCGAAATCGCTAAGGGGGCAAATCAAAAAAACGTCATGATATCGCTTCCATTGCCGAATGTGGCCTTTGATTTATCAAAGAATTGAATTGAGAGCCAAAAAAGTCTATTCTTAATCCAATAAAGGAGCGAATAAGCCCATGAAAACCAAAAAGTATCTTCTTTTTACTTTGGTGCCGGCGATTTTCAGCATGACAATCATGTCATGCGGACAGCCGACGCCAGCTAATTCCAGCCCCATCAATCCGACCTCGGATTCTGGTACGCCGGGCGGATCGTCCGACACATCTGTTGCGGTATCCTCCGACGTCCCTGTTTCTCATGAACATATTGATGGTTATGAGAACTGGATCAATTCCTGGAGCAAATCAGGACACCTTTATCTCCATTACCTAAGACCCAATTCGACAGCTGCTCAATACGACAGATATTGCGTTTGGCTTTGGCAACATGCCCCTCAGGACCTCGAAGGAACCCTTTGGGGTTTCAATGGACCCACCCAAGTTGGAAATTTAAATCTTCATCCGATGAGTGATCATTGGATGACGGGCAGTGAAGTAGGACGCCCGGAAAACGAGGGCGCATGGACCGATGAATATGGCCGAATCATCGACATAGATTTGAATAAATCTGGTTTGGTCGGTGGTAAAACCGGGAATCCAGTCACCTTGGCTGACGCCACCAACATTGGCTTCCTCATTGTCAATAAGAATTCGATGGGTGGTAACACCAATTGGTCGAGTGACGGAGGCAAAGAAACATATATTTCAAAATTCGATACGCATTTCCGCGATAATGGTTCGATGCATGTGTTCCTTGTTTCGGGATCGTTTAAGGACTACACCTTCGAATCCGGCCAACAGGAAGTCAAGATCAACCCCGTTACTGGCGATAAAACTGGAGCGTACACTTCTAAGACCCAGAACATCGCCGATACCCTCTTCAATCAGGGTGCAACCTCGACCGCGGATGAGTTTAAGTCGCTTGGCGTTGGCTATCAGATCTTCGTTCCGTCCTTCAGGGACAGCGATGGCGATGGCTTAGGCGACCTGCAAGGCATCATCGACTCCCTCGATTACCTTGATGATCTTGGAGCCCAAGTCCTTTGGCTCACCCCGATCCAGCAATCCGATTCCTACCACGGTTATGACATCTCCGACTACTTCGCCGTCGACCCGAAGTTCGGCACCATCGACCAGTATCGTGAACTCATCTACAAAGCTCACCAAAAGGGCATGAAGGTCTTGATGGACCTCGTCTTGAACCACACCTCAAAGAACAATATTTGGTTCGAGAAGTCCCAGTGGGCCGTGAACTCCCAGGGCTCCGAGACCGACTCTACCGGCATCGAGTGGCGCAATGTCTACAGCTGGAAATACGCAACCGATCAAATCCAGAAGTACAACGACGCCAAGAAGGCCTATGAGACCATCACCGTCCAAGAGGATGCCGAATCGGATAACCCCTCTTGGTATCGCGATGGCGAGTCCAATTACTACTACTACGGCAAATTCGGATCCGGCATGCCTGAGATCAATTACGAATATCAGCCGACCCGCGACCTCGTTAAGGATATGGCGAAGTACTGGCTCTCCTTCGGCCTTGATGGCTTCCGTCTCGACGCGGTTAAGCACATCTACATGAAGGACGAAGTCAAAGACACTGGCAACGACATCATCATCAAGGACGTCGGAACCAAGAGAGCTTACGATGACGAGCGTGGCAAATACGTCGAGAAGGACTTCGATTACTCTAGCGACCTCAACAAAAACATTACTTGGTGGAAGGAATTCGCAGGCGACTTGAAGTCCGTCTTCCCAAACTGCTTCCTCGTTGGCGAGAACTTCGATGGTTGGGGAACCCGCATCGCACCCTATTATCAGGCGCTTGATTCCCAGTTCGACTTCGCGAATTACTACCACGTCGTCCAGTATCTCTACGCGAACCCCGAACATTACAACCTCAAGCAGCAGGATAACGGTGGCGCTAGCGGCTACTCCTACAAAGAGCCCTCGGAGACCTTCGACAACTTCAAGAGCAACTCCAATTCGCTCCAGCTTGGTGATAGCGGAATCTCCGTTCCTGGCGGCAAGCGTGCCGATTTCATCAATGGCGCCTTCACCTCGAACCATGACGTCCCGCGCGCCATTAACCAAGTCAACGGCACCTGGGCATCCCCAACCGATACCACCGCGGCCGCGAAGATCACCGGCACCGCTCAGGAAATCGGACGCGCTAAGATCCATGCGGCCGTCACGATGCTATTGCCTGGCATCTCCTGGATCTACTATGGTGACGAGCTTGGAATGTCTGGCAACACCGACACCCACATCGATACCTATGGCAGTGAGAACTCCATGGATATCTGGTATCGCCAACCCATGAAGTGGGGCGACACCAAAGTCACTGGCACCACCGGTTATAAGGCTGGACAGTACACCTTCGAGTGGGATGACTACAATGCCACCCTCCCTGGCGTCAGCACCCAAAACGCTGACACGTCCTCAATGCTTTCTTGGTACAAAGCCCTCAATGCCATCAAGAAGCAGTATCCGAAGAATGCCAAAGTCACGATGGAAGGGTCCAAGGACATCCTCGTCTTCAACATCTCCGGCGACTCCGGCAACCAGTTCAAGATCTTCATCAACTGCGGCTACCTCGATTCCGAGGAATACGGCGTGAATGCTTCTGAATTCACCCAGGTCGATTCGCCAGTCCTTGCCAACGGAGCAACCCCGCAGAACTTCGGCAGCACCTCCTACTCGGTGCTCGTCTACAAGAAATAAGGAGGAAACGACAATGAAGAAAACCTTATTGATTCTCGCTTCGTCCTGCCTCATGCTTGCAGGATGCGGAGCTGCGCAAGCCGGCTTAGCCGCGCCTCAAGCCCATGAGCTTGCCTCAACCAACACCGTTTACCTCGTCCTTTCCAAAATCGGCACCTATTCTGGCGCCCAGCCCGTCCGCGAGAAAGTCGAGTCGAAGTTCCTTGAGAACGTCATCGAATTCAGCGGCAACGTCGGCGATGCCCTTCCTGGCAAAGACGAAGTTGGCTCGACTTCTGGTGCCGAATTCCAGTCATGGGTCAGCTATGATGGAACCGGCGCGTTGACCGAATACACGACCGTTCCTGCCCAATCCGGCAAGATCCTGTATGCATATTTCGCCTCCAATGGCGGTGGAACCGTCAATCCTGGCACTTCAACCCCAACCGAAGGTGATGTCACCTACACGATTACCGGGCTTCCTAGCTGGATCACCGACAACGGCTGTGTGATCTTCGCGTGGGTCTGGGGCAATGGCGAAAATGGCGCATGGGTCGATTGTGTCTATGGCGATGGCAAAAAGCCAACAAGCCTCTCCTTCACCGTGAGCCACGAGATGACTGGCTGCCTGCTCGCGCGCTGCGCAAAAGACACGACCGCCCCTTCTTGGAATGAAGGAGGAGATGTTCCTGGTCGCGTCTATAATCAGACTGAAAATATCGATCTCACATCAGGGACTTACAGCTATCCCTGCGGAACCTGGAAGGAATACAAACTAAAGTAATCTGATCGAATCAGGATTAAGGCGTCGTACCGCGGCGCCTTTTGTGTGACGGGCATTATCCAAGGAAAAAAGTTATCCGAGGAAATCAGCCGTAACTAGTTAAAGGCCTAGAATCCTCGGATAAGATTAGTAGAGAAAAACGGGGATATTATTGCTCTTCGTCGGCTGGCCCGTAGGTTTTATGTCCGACGTCTCGTTCCATTCCATGATGTATTTGTCCATCGTCGCCTGCGTTACCTCGGCGTAGATCTGCGTTGTGTCTAGCGATGCGTGCCCCAGGAAGTTTTTGATGACTATCAACGGCACTCCACACTCAACCATGTGGGTTGCGGTGGTGTGGCGCATCGAGTGTGGCGAGTACGCCTTAGCGAAGAGGCCGGGATTATCCCTTTTCGCGATCGATACGTACTTTTTGAAAATCTCCTCGATGCAGGAGATCGTCATGTGCTCGTGGGTTTGGCTTTGGAAAACGTGGTTTTCGCCCTCAAGCTTGCATCTCTTGATGTATTTTGCAAGCATGCTAGCGCAGTTCGATGGTATCGTCACGCGCCTCACCTTGCTTCCCTTGCCGCGTATGGCTATCAAGGACTTCCCATCATCGCGGCCAACTATGTCGCGGACCCTTAGGTCGCATACCTCCTGTGCCCTTGCGCCGGAGGCATACATGAAGGACAGGAGGACTTTGTCTCTGTAGCCCCTCCCCTTCCTCTCGTTGGGAAGCGAGAGGAGAATCTTCACCTCTTCGTTGGTGAAGAAGGATAACTGGCGCTTCGCTTCCTTTTTCCTGGCCTGCCCGCCCACCGCCTTCGTGAAGGAGAGGGAGTCCGCCTTGAGGGAATTGGAAGCGTAAGCCGAGAACGAGGAAAGCGCGGCAAGGCGCAAGTTCCGGGTGGAAGCGGAGCAGTTTCGCTTCTCGCAAAGCCAGACGAGGTAGCCCTTGATGGCCTCTTGGTCAAGGCGCGCGTAGGTGACCGCGGAGGCCTTGACCCCTTTCTCGCTGAGGAGGTACTCGAAGAGGAGCCGGAACGCGTATTTGTACGATTTTATCGTGTTCGGGCTGACGCCTCGGGACTTAGGGAGGTACACGTCGAAGAACGCCTCGAGGTCGCTCAGGAAGCCTTTATTCTTCATCCAGGTCCACCTCCGGGAACACGTCGTTGGCGTGCGACTCAAAGATGGCCGTCGCCTCAGGCGCCTGATCGCAGGAGAACTTGAGATAAGCCTCGGTCTCGCTCAGTCCCCTGTGTCCGAGATATTTGGACAGGAAGGGGGCGGAGAGCTCGACCGCGACCCCTCTCTCGGCGGCGGCAGAGAACGACTTGAAGGCGAAGGTGTGGCGAAGGCAGTGGATGCATGCGCCCCTCCCGCGCTCGCTCCTTCCCTCCCGGTCGAGGTAGTGCCTCTTCCTGGACTGGTTGAAGGGGTAGGCCACTATGCCGTTTGTAAGCGGGCTCGCCGCGTCCTTCCCGGGGAAGAGGAAGCTGGCGCGGGATCCCCCGACTCCGATGAATCGTATGTACTTCCCCAGGATGTCCGCCATCTTCGGGTGGAGGGGGACGAGCCTCTCCCTTTTCGACTTCGTCTCCCTGAGCGTGATGACGCCGGCGCCAAGGTCGACGTCGCCCACGCGGATGGAGATCGCCTCGTGGAGGCGCATCCCGCAGCATTGGAGGAGCCTTAGGATGACGGGGTATTCGTAGCGCAGGTACGGCGCCCCGATTTTTCCGCCAGTCACGAGGAATTCGTCGGCGTCGTTGGTTATTTTGGCGAGCTCTTCATCGGAGAAGATCTTCGGGACGTAATCGCGCGGGTACTTTGGCGAAGCCGGGAGATAGCACCTGTATCCGAAGGCGATCATCTCCCTGATGAAGCTGCGGACGTTCGTCACTTTCTCGCAAAGCGTCCTTGCCGTGCATTCGAGCGAGCCTATCCACCCGTTGACGGCCTCCTCGGTCAGCTCCTTCTCCGTGAGCCCCGTTGAGACGAGGTAATCGTCGAATTGCCTCAGCGCCGCCTTCTTGTGGAGGTAGGTTGTTTTGCAGAACTCCGCCCTGGCGCTCTCTACATGGGCCTGCATCTCTTCGCTGAACACTGACCTGAACATTCATTTCCCCTCCAGCGCATGCAGGATCTTCCCCGAGAGCGGGATCGGCTCCAGGGCGTATTCCCGCAGCCTCTCGACGTCTATGGATACGTAATGCTCTATGGCCCTCTTCGAGGAGTGCCCGAGGACGTCTCTGACGACTTCGTAGGGGACGTCGCTGTTGACCAGGTTTGACGCAAGCGAGGACCTCATGGCTGACAGGCCAAGCTTCCTGCCTCGTCGGTCTATTCCGGCGAGATCGAAGACCTTCCTAAGGGTCGGAAGGACAGAACCGTTCGATAGCTTCCCCCTCGGCCTTCCGTCGCTGATGAAGAGGAAATCAAGGCCGGTGGCGGGCCTTTCGCCCTCGAGATAGGACCTGATCGCGGAGGCCAGCCGGTTCGAAAGGGGCAGGGAAAGGGGTCTTCCGGTCTTCGCCTGCACGAAGCTAACGCGCATCCCTACGAGATCCACGTCGCCGACCCTTAGGCCGAAGATATCCCTTGGCCTTATCCCAAGCTCGCAGGCGAGAAGGTAGACGCACCTGAACCGCTCCCTGTTCGTCTTGAGGCAGTCTATCTTCTGATAAGCGGCCTCGACCTCGTCCTTTGAATAAACAACGGGCAAAGGTTTTTTTCTCCGTGCCACGCGGATTGCCGCGAAGGCCGCGCTCGGCACCAGCCCCTCGTCGAAGCAATACCTCAGGAATTCCTTTACGGCCGCCCTGCCCTCTACGCCGCTGACCGCGGGAAGCGCGGCGAGCATCTCCTTGTGGGTTATTAGGCATGTTGAGCGAACGCCTTGCCCTTTGATCGCCCCGAGGAAGCGAGTCACTGCCGCGCGTTTCCTCCTCAGCGTCCCCTCGGAATTTCCGATGGAGGCGCAATGGTCGATGTAGCTGTTGAACGCGACGGAAAAATCGGGGTCGCACTTTAGAGGGTCTCGGCCTCGCCGCTCAAGCGGCAGTTCGGCGACAAAGTTCTCGAACCGCCGCATTGCGGACTTCCTTAGGTCCCACATCGATTTCCCGAAATTGCCTTCGACGAATCGTATCCCTTCCTGAAGGTCGAATCGATCCATCCCTTTCTCGGCGAAGTGGGAAAGAGCGGCTTTAACGGTTCTCACATAAAGCGAGACAGTTGATTCGCTCAGCTCGATTTCCCGCAATTTTGCGGCGAAACAATCCATTGCTGAGCGCAATTTTACAAGTTTTGAATCCATAGAGTTCTCCTTTCTCTTGAACCAAAACTATGCAAAAACTTATCCGAGGATTCTAGGCCTTTAACTAGTTACGGCTGATTTCCTGGGATAACTTTTTTCCTTGGATAATGCCTATTATCTGAGAAATAGGATAATAGGCACGTCACAGGCCTGAGGTGAAAGTCCTCGATGGGTGGCCTTGTAAAGAAACCCAACCTTACTCGGGCGACTGAGGCGGGGAAAGAAGGGCGAGGCGAAACCGAGACCCTACGGATAGGAACCCGATACAAGGCGCAGTCGGAAGAGGCGAGTCGGCAAAAGGCGACGGAGCCCACAAGGCAAGCCGACAGTGTAGATTGGGAGGGCGCTCGGGGAAAGGCCTGGGGCTTACCCCGTGAGGCCTCGCCGAGGCGGACAATCTAGACGTCTTCAAACGAATATAGTAACGCCACCCAGCAACAGCGAACGGCGAGGAGTCAGCAGAGGCCATAGTACCCGAAAG
>CACYCS010000184.1 GCA_902773005.1 uncultured Erysipelotrichaceae bacterium | reverse complement strand
CCCAATGAAATGCATTCTGAATCTATACTTAGCGATGAACGACCATACCTACGAACTGCTCCACTCCATCCGCGAGGCGGGGTTTAACGGAACCATCATCAACACCGTTTCGCTCAAGCACGAGCTCGACGCAACCGAGGAGGACGAAATCCATATCCTAACCTTGCACGCGATCGAAAAACGTCACGTCGTCGAATCCTTGACCTGCCGCTTCGTGGTCGACGAACAAGACCTCGAGAGGCTAAAGCAAATCATCCGCGACCTAACTGGCAACTTTGAGCTCGTCCATGGCGGCATGTATAGCCGCACCTTACCCGATTACGAAGGAACATTCTGATGCCGTCCATATTTCTGTATGTCGCGATTGCACTTTTCGTCGCGCTCCTCTCTAGTCGCCTGATGCGCCTAGTGAAACTCCCTAACGTCACGGGTTATTTGCTCACCGGAATCATCGTCGGCCCCTTTGTTTTGGGGCTTGCCTTCAATGGAGGCGATTTCCTTTCCGCTGGAGACCCTGCCCAAAGTCAGGTGGCGGGATTCATCGATCGGCTAGGCTGGATCAGCGAGCTGGCCCTAGGCTTCATCGCCTTCACGATTGGTAGCTCTTTCCGGTTGGACACCATTAAGAAAGTCGGCAAGAAGATCATCGTCATCACGATCCTAGAGGCTTTGGGCGCATCCATATTCGTGTTCCTAGGCCTTATGATCGCCCACTTCATCTGGTCAGATAACATCGGCTGGGAAATCGTTCTCACCCTCTCGGCGATCGCTAGTGCGACCGCTCCCGCCGCAACGCTAATGGTCATTAGGCAATATAAGGCGAAGGGACCTCTAGTCGACACCTTGCTCCCTGTCGTCGCGCTAGATGACGCCGCGGCCTTGATCCTTTTCGCGATTCTATTCTCCATCGCCAAAACGATGGTGGTGGGCACTCCTTTCTCAATCTATGAGACGATCGCGAAGCCCATCATCGCGATTTTGATGTCGTTAGGGATTGGCGCGCTATTTGGCGGAGCGATCGCCTTAGCCTCAAAATTCTTCAAATCGCGGGCAAACCGCACGATTTGGTGCATCTTCTCCATATGCGCTTGCATCGGGTTATACCATCTTTTCCAGCAATCTTATTGCGGGGAGTTCGAGCTGTCTTCTCTTCTGATGTGCATGATGGCGGGAGCGCTTTATGTGAACCTAAGGAAAGACGCGCTTGCCACAATGGAAGTGATCGATAAGATCACGCCCGTCGTGTTCATGCTTTTCTTCGTGTTGAGCGGAGCGACGCTAAACCTATCGATATTCGCTGGGGAAGGAGTTCTCTTCTTCGTGATCGTCGCATTGTTCTATCTGCTCTTCCGCGTAGTAGGAAAATGGATGGGTGCCTTCGCTGGCACTAGCATTACCAAATGCGAACCCCAAGTTAGGAAATACCTTGGGATTACGCTTATCCCGCAGGCTGGCGTCGCCATCGGTCTAGCGACCTCAGCAGGGAAATCCTTATCTACCGTGAATCCCGAGATCGGTGGTCTAATCGTCGCCGTCATTCTCACCTCTACCATCGTCTACGAGCTCATTGGCCCTGGGCTTACCAAAGTCGCCTTAATGAAGGCTGGCGAGATAGAGCGCGGCGCGCAATAAGCGTGCGCAACCTGCTTTATCGCGCCGTGCTATAAGTGTGCACAACCTGCTTTATCGCGGCGCGCTATTCCAATTCGTCACCAAAAGGGATTGCTTCGATGCTCCCTTTTCGTGTTACGGCAATCGCAGATGCCTTTGAGGCGATGTCCATCGCTTTGGGGACGGAATTGCAATTTAGTAATGCAGCTAGGAAATACCCAACATAGGTATCCCCTGCTCCCACTGTATCAATCGCTTTTGCGGGATAGGCTTTTTGAACGAACCTGCCGCTTACCCCTTTGTAAATAGAGCCCTTCTCCCCTAAAGTGACAATGACTCCTTTTGGCCCTAGAGATAGAAGCGCATCCATATCGCAATCGATGTTTCCCGTCTTGCCATAGGCGGCCAGCTCGGCCTCATTGACGATTACGATATCGCAAATTCGAATGCACGCCTCCCCTCCTTTTATTGCTGGGGCAGGATTGTAGGCAATGGGCTTGCCTTTGGATTTTGCGAATTCCATGGCTTTCCGGACCGTTTCAAGCGGGACTTCGTTTTGGAAAAGCACACAATCGCATTGCTCAATGAGCGATTCAGGAATCTCCGTCAAGCATGCGTTCGCGCCGTGATCGATCAGGATCTCGTTCTCGCCATCTTTATTCACAAGTATCGTCGCGGTTCCGGTGGGCTTGCCCGAGAGTTGGAACTCGGGCTCGACACCTGCCCCTATTAGGGTATCGCGCAAGAGGCGGCCATCGTTATCGTTCCCAATGGAGCCAAGCATCACTGCATGGGCTAACTTGGATTTCGCAATAGCGGCGGCTTGGTTCGCGCCTTTGCCTCCCGGGCGGATGATTCTTTCCTTCGCCTCGATAGTTTCTCCAGGGCGCGGAAAAGAATCGCAATAGAGGACATAGTCCATGTTCAAGGACCCGATGACTAAAACTGTTTTCATATTCGAATAATATGATGTTGCCCGTTTCGCTTTTCTTCAAGTGCGTTTGCGTTCAAAATAGAGTGCATGAAGAAACAACTGTTCCTTGCGGCCATGACAATCATGACCCTTTGCCTCGCTTCTTGCGATAGCGAGCCCCGCTCCATAGAGCTTTCCTACGAGGAGACCGTCGAACGTTCTGGCGGATATGTCGCCCAGAACGACGTCGAAGTCCCTTGGAATGACTGCCACACCCCGCTCTAATACGCTTACCTCATGTCGGATTACGACCAGATCGACAAGTTCGCTTTCGGCAACCTGGCCTTAAGCGATCCAAAGCCAATTGTTTTGACATTCGATAACAAAGAGCATAAGCAGCTTGAGATTTCCAAATATCAGGATTTTAGCGATTCCGCTATCTATGACATCGCAGAGGATAGTTCCTTCTACGTCTATAACCTCGAGGTCGGAAGCGATTACTACTACCGCCCTTATCAGCATGATCACCCCGTGGTCCATTTCAAGACGCTGGACCTTGCTCCGAGAATCCTGAAGATCAACGGAACGAGCAACATCCGCGATATCGGCGGATACGTGAATTCCGACGGCAAGCGCGTCAAGCAAGGCCTATATATCCGCGGCGCGGAATGGAACATCGGCAATAACGAAAGCGGCGCATGCGAATGGAAAGTGACCGAGGAAGGCCAAAAGGTCATCAGGCAGCTTGGCATCAAAACCGAGATCGACCTCCGCATGGAAGGCGAGGAAGCCTGCAGGACGAAAGACGATAAGTTCTTAGATATCAATCCTGTCCTGATTCCGATTGATTACAATAACGCCTCCTTCTATATGGACTATAGAAAAGATGAGCTTCGCGATGTGTTCAATGCCCTCACCACCACCGCGAACTATCCCGTCTATCTCCATTGCCGCATCGGCACGGATAGAACTGGGATATCCTCCTTCTTGTTAGAATGCTTGCTCGGCATGAAGAAAGAAGACATCTACCGCGATTACCTGATGTCGAATTTCGATAAGGTGAGCGGTTCTAGGAAAGCACTTACGATCACCCGTTACTTCAATTACCTCGAGAAGAATTCCGAAGGCGATACGATCGCAGAGCACGCCTACAATTATCTAGTGGAGCTAGGCATTCCCAAAGCCCAGCTAGATGCAACGAGGGCGATGTTCCTAGACTAGACGTTTCAAGCCCACGCCCGTCAAGCGACGGGTTTTTCTTTGAATTCGCATACATGGGTCGAATATCTTTCCAAATTGAAAGCCCCGCGGCGAGGCGGGGCCAACAATGTTATCGAATCGAATTAAGCGAGGAGCTTGTGGCCATTCTCGACCATTTCCGCATGGATCTTGGCAAGTTCGGCGGCGTCCTTGGCGGCCTTTTCTTCTTTGGCAGCCTTGGCGTCTTCTTCCGCTTTCCTTTGCTCTGGGGTCAAAGCGGCGATGCGATCGGCTTCGGCTTTTTCCTTAGCAGCTTTCTTTTCGGCGGCAGCCTTTTCCTTCGCTTCCTTCTTGGCAGCGGCGGCGTCAGCCTTTTCTTTCTCGGCTTTCTCGAACTCAGCAAGGGCTTCATCGAAGTTCTTGCCGGACTTCTCGCATTTCGCGCGAAGCTCTTCGATCGTGGCCTGGCGGGCTTCGATCTCAGCCTTCTCCTGCTCCTGCTGGAGACGGGTGGCGGCTGGGACGTATTCGATGCCAGCGGCCTCGGCGGCGGCTTTCTGAGCCGCTTCGATGGCAGCATGGTCGAGGTCGGAGAACTTCTCGACGTTCATGAAGAGGAAGAGGATGAAGATGATGACGTAGCAGAGCATCTCCCCACCGAAGAAGACGGAGGTCATGGCGAACTTGTGTCCGAATGTGCCTTGCGCGTCATTGAAGACGTTGTTGATGGCGACGATGAGGGCGTTCGAGATGCCGGTCATGGCAATCATGATCGAACCGTAGACGGACATCGTGAAGCCATCGGTGCGGATGCCATAGACCGCTTCCTGGTGGTCGAGCATGTCAGACATAAGCGCGACGGAGACATACATCGCAGGCACGGTGCCGACCGCCTTGGCGCAGAAGCCGACGATCGAGAGGGTGCTGATGACGGCGGGATCGGTGGCGTTGATGAATAGCGGAATCCAGCCGATGAGGCCGAGGGCTACAGCGAGGAGCGCGCCCCATTTGATGGTATTGGCCTTGCCGAACTTATTGGCAAGCGGCCAGACGACCACCATGCCGGCGGCAGTTGGGATGGCACCTAAGGTGCCAATCAAAGATGAGAGCGAAGTTTCGCCGGTCCAAGCCTGGGAGTACCAGTTCTGGCCGTTGTTCTTAAGCATGCCTCCAAGCTGATAGAGGAAGAAGAACAGAATGATGAACCACCAGTATTTATCGTGCAAGCAGACCTTGATCTGGTCGCCCATCTTGGGCTTCTT
>CACYCS010000183.1 GCA_902773005.1 uncultured Erysipelotrichaceae bacterium | reverse complement strand
GCTGCGAAAAAGCAACCGGCCGCGAGAACGACGACGGTGGTTAGGGCGACTAAGGCGGTTTCTCTTTTATTCATTTTCTAACTCCTTTGGAACGTGGGTTAAATAATACTTTTTTTCGAAAATATTGCAAAGGGAATATTGGTATTGAGTTTAATGGTTTTGGCAGAAATGGCGCCTGAAAAACCATTAAAGTCCGATGCCGAAATACTAGATATCCAACAAAAGTTAGATAGGCCCTTTGCCCGTCCTGTCCCTGCCCTTGGGGGTCGGTTTGGATGCGCTGTGGGCGAGGATCTCCTTGGCCCCGCCGCAATCCGGCTTTTGTTTGATCCGGGAATATTGCCGACGCCATGAGAGAAAAGTTCTTCGCGCGCAATCCGTTATAATTTAGTATAAGTGGTCTCGGTTTTGCTTAGGTCTCCCTGGTACGATGCATGCGAAGTGCCATGCAAAGTGGTGCGAAAAGTTTTTGTTCGCATGGCGCGAAGCAAACCCGCTTAAGATATGGAAAAACTCCGATGATATTGGGATTTCTGCTACTTTGTTTGAGGCTTCCATTTCGTGGGTCCTTCTTCGCTTAATGCTAATTGTCTTTTGGCTTTGCCGACCACTTCGCATAAAGCGCAATCAAGCTCAGCTATTTTAAGGAATGCCAATTTGGCAATCACCGAGATGACGTTTAACCGACGACACCCTTTTACCATAGTTTACCATAGAGTTACGCGTAACCTTTCGTTCAATCATCAGCGGTTGTTTCATTAGCGGCTGGCGAATGAATGACATATCAAAATGTTTTCTTGGCAAATCATTATGTCGCGGATTGCGGGTCTTGCAGGGCTGGATGGGCAGTTGAGGCTAATGGACGTCTATAGCGGCGTCAGTCATACTGGAAGGAGGAGACCCTTCTAGGATAGAAACCAAGTTTTACACCCGGAATTTCATTTATTTGGCTCGTAATTGGAGAGTCTTTTACGGTTTAAGATAAGCGTCTTTGGGCTGCGACAACTATCGCAAAGCACTACATTGTTAGCAAGCCCAAGTTAGAGTGAAATAATCCATGAATAGCGGGCAATATAATTGGGTTCCTCTCCAAGAATGCAATGTAATTTCGAACATTATATGTCTTACGGTTTTGTTCTCGTTTGTCTTTGTCCACGCAATTGTATAAGGATGATTCTTTTCTACAGAGCCTTGTTCATAATCTCTTGAGAATAAAACCGGGCAAGCATAATCATAATTCATCCTGGCATAATCGAATGTGATTCCACAAAATTTAGCAACCGCAGTGTAATTGATGTCGTCAGCCACGACAGGATCGCTAAAATTAACGTGGAATGTGAATGCAAAAGATTGAAGATTATTAACCCCAATCGCAATGCGTAGTCGTTTTTCGATTGGGTTATCGCTAGTAATGCAAAAACGCCCCCCTCCAAATGATCTGGCGCCTTCTACCCTACCATTAATATCGTCATAAGGGTCAGAAGTGCGTGGGATAACATTTACGTTGCCAGAATTGTTAAAATAACTCCCACCAATGTCGGAATTAAAAAGAAATGACTCAGACTGAGCGCTTGTATTTAATAACGCGCTTGGAGCGTTGCTTAGGTTAATGGCGGCAACCACTAACAATGTTAGAGAAGCTGTGCCGGTTAATGCAGCTAATAAATTTTTGATCGTCATAATAAACAGCTTTCTATAAAAGTATGTTGATATTATGCTGGATGAGCGCAACAAATGTGCAACATGCGGCTTTTGGATAAATAGCTTTGACAACTACAATCAATATCGTTGCCTGAACTCATCCGTCTTGAGCTGCCCAAAACCCTTCGCCTTTTGAAAGACAAAAGAAAACCAGGCCACCTCAACGGTCGCCCGGTCTATTTATTTGCCTTCTTCGGCGGCCAATGCCTTTTGCTTGGCCTCCCATTTCTTGCGCTCGGAGGTCACGAGGATCTTCTTCCTCATGCGGAAGGTGCTTGGGGTGACTTCGACGAGCTCATCGGAATTGATGTAATCGAGGCAAGCCTCAAGGGTCATCTTCCTCGGCGATTTGAGGACGACGGTCTGATCTTTGTTCGAGCTTCTGACGTTGGTCTGCGGCTTCATTGCGGTGACGTTGACCGCGAGATCCACTGGGTAGCGGTGCTCGCCGACGATCATCCCCTCATAGCAGGTCGCGCCAGGGAGGATGAACATCGTCCCATGCGCCTCGACCTTCTCGATGGAGTAGGGTGTGGCTTGCCCTTTATCGACCGAGACGAGGACGCCGATCTGGCGCTCGCCCACAGAATGCCCATACATCGGGCGGTATTCCTTGAAGGTGTGGTTGATGATGCCATAGCCTTTCGTGAGGGTCAGGAAGTTATTGACGAATCCGAGCAATCCCCTCGAAGGGATGACATAGGTTAGCCTTGTGGATCCGTTCGCGGCCATCATGTCGTCCATGATCGCCCCGCGGGCGCCGAGGGTTTCCATGATATCGCCGACGAATTCGTCCGGCACATCGATCTGCAGGTCTTCATAAGGCTCGCATTTGACCCCATCGATCTCCTTGATGATGACGTGGGGCTTCGAAACCTCGAGCTCATAGCCTTCTCTCCTCATGGTCTCGATGAGGACCGAGAGGTGAAGCTCGCCGCGCCCAGAGACGATCCACGACTCGGTGTTAGGGATCCTGGAATAACGGAGGCTCACGTCGCGCTGAACTTCGGCGAATAGCCTATCTTCAATGACTCTAGCGGTAACGAATTTGCCATCTTGTCCGCGAAGGGGTGAGCTATTTGTGCCGAATTCCATCTGGAGCGTCGGCTCGTCGACGCGGAGCTTTTCCATCTCGCGGTAGGTGCCTGGGGCGCACAATGTGTCGCCTACATTGAGCGAGCTATTGCCCGCGATCGCGCAGATGTCTCCACATTCGACCTCATCCACCTCGACGCGGCGGAGGCCATGGAAGGTATAGAGCTTCATGACCTTGAAGTCGTGAGAAGCGTCAGGGGAAGTGTAGTCGCTGATGGTATCGCCCACATGGAGCTTGCCGGCGCGGATCGTGCCGATGCCGATGCGGCCCACGAACTCGTTGTAGTCGACGAGGGCAGGCTGGAACAAGAAGGGATCCTCTGGCGCGCATTTCGGCTCAGGAATCTCTTTGATGATCGTCTCAAAGACCGGCTGCATGCCTGGCTTCTGGGTCGATAGGTCAGGGGATAAGGAGGAAGTGCCGTTAAGGGCGCTCGTGTAGACGATCGGGAAATCGAGGAATTCGTCGGGGGCGCCTAGCTGAATCATGAGCTCAAGCACCTCATCGACAGCTTTCGCGGGGTCGGCGTTAGGACGGTCGACCTTGTTGATGACGACGATCGGCTTGATGTGGTTCTCCAGCGCGTTCTTCAAGACGAAGCGGGTCTGAGGCATCGTGCCTTCGAACGCGTCGACGAGCAATAAGCATCCGTCGACCATGTGCATGATGCGCTCGACTTCGCCCCCGAAGTCGGCATGCCCTGGGGTGTCGACGATATTGATCTTAACCCCATCGTGGATGACTGAGGTCGTCTTGGCGAGAATCGTGATGCCACGCTCCCTCTCTTGGGGGTTGCTATCCATGGCGCGGTCGACGATGGCCTCGTTCTCGCGGAAGGCGCCGCTAGAGGAAAGAAGGGCGTTGACCAAGGTTGTCTTTCCGTGGTCGACGTGGGCGATGATCGCGATGTTTCTCATATTCATAGCAGGGCCTCCTCAGGCGTTTTTGCCGTGGATAATGTTATTCTTTCGCGTATAGGCGCGCAAGAAAAAACAGGAGACGGGCGCAACGCTTGCGCCTGAATTCGCGGATAAATCGATAGTTTTTGCTTGAATTACGGGCAAAAAAGCGCTTACATAATCTAAAGTTTTGCAAAAAAAGAAAGGAACAAAATATGAAAAAGAACCTATTCAAATTGGGAATGGGCGCGCTTGCTTGCGGTCTGCTTGTCGCTTGCGGCGGCGGAAATAACAGCAGCGTTCCGGCTGAATCGAAGGGATCTGCCGACGCTTCTGCTCCTGACTCCGCCCACGTCATCGAGGCTTCGTCCGAAGCGATTCACGAGGCTTCGTCCGTTGAAGTCGATCCTGATCTCTCCGTCCCTGAGATTGACGAATCCGAGCCTGAACTCTCTGCCCCTGAGATCGACGAATCCGAGCCCGAAATCGATCAATCCGAAGGCGAGCCGATCGTTGTCTCTGAGCAGGGCGATAATTCCGAAGAGGTTGCCGAAACCAAATATGGCCTAGTCGGAAGCTTTGCAGGCGGAAGCTGGGTGAACGACATTTTCCTCACTAAGGTCGAAGGCGAGGAGGGCGTCTATTCCGTCGAGCATCGCTTCGAGATCGGCGATGTGTGGAAGATCCGCGTCAATTCCGCTTGGGCGACAAGCTATGGCTATAGCAACCTCTATTTCAAACCTGAAAGCGAGTTCGCATCTTGCTTCCAGGCCGGAGATAGCAACAACGTCAGCGTCTTGAAGTCCGGCAACTACGTCGTTTACTTCACCGAGAATCCCGAGGGCATCACCGTTGACGGCGAAATCGACGCCGAGCAGTCCGAACCCGAGCATACCTGGGGCCTCATCGGCAGCATGGACAATTGGACAAGCGACATTCCCTTTGTGAAAGATGAGATGGCCCTTGGCGAATGGACTTTGCAATATACGTTCCAGCCCTGGACAAAATTCAAAGTCAGGGCCGATGCGAAATGGGATATCCAATTCGGCTATAGCGATTGCGAATTCTTTGGCGGAGCTGATGATTGCTTCTCTGGCGAAGATGGTGGAAACATCGTGTTCTCCAATGAATCACCGGAAATGTGCAGGCTCATCGTCCGCTATTATGGCGCGGGTGAAGCCGGCAACGGCCTATCCATCGAGCTCCTCTAAATCATTCCTACTCTCTACAATCCCTGCCACCTCACGAATTGGGGTGGCTTTTTGCTAACGTCTTCAGGGGGTGTCAATTGACGGATAGGGTGGTATAACAATGGGCGTATGAAAAGCGGATCTTTGAGCATAGTCACGAAGATGGCGATAGCCGCGATGTTCATCGCCCTCGTTTTCGGGGCGACCTTCATCGCGATCCCTTTTGGCGCGAGCAAGATCCATCTAGGCAATCTCGCCTGCATTTTGGCCGGCATGCTCTGCGGGCCCCTCGTCGGCGGGATAAGCGGAGCGGTGGGGATGGGGCTCAACGACCTCATCTTCTACGGCCCGGACACCATTCTCCGCACCGTGGTCGTCAAGTTCCTCCTCGGGTTCTTCGTGGGGCTATTCTTCCGAGTGGCCCTAAGGAAAACGACTTTCCTCCAGTACGCACTTTTCGCGACATCCGCCCTTTTCTATCTCCTATTCGGATTAAGCCTATCCATCTATCTTGCCGGCGGGGCGTTCCAGATATTTGGCAGCAATGTCGCGATCCCAATCTCGCTTATAGTCGTGAGCCCGATCCTTGCGAGCCTATTGCTATTAGGCTTCTTCATCGGGAAATATAAGCTGACTGGAATCGCCAAAGCCGCGCTTCTTGCATCGTCATTAGCGACCCTAATCAACGTCATCGCCGAATTACTACTAAAGATTCCGCTTAAGATGCTTTTCGCCGATTTGACCTTCGAAGGGGCGATCGCGTACTCGGTTGCGAGCTTGCCTAGCGCGCTTGCGACCTCTTGCGTCACCATCGTGATCGGCGTCTTGCTTTTGCCGCCTCTAAAGCTCGCAACCGACCGCGTCAACCCGTTCCCGCAAGGGGTTGAGAAACTAGAATCCGAAGACTGAGTTTCCGTTAATCGCTTTCTTGTGTGCGCGCAAATAAAAAAATGCTTGCCAATAAATCGCTCGTTGCTATATTTATTTAGCATTTTTTGCGCAAACGATTATTACGAAAGGAAATAAGCACATGAAATCTAAGTTTCTATTGACCATGAGCTCGGTGCTCCTCGCGGCGACCCTCGCTTCTTGCGGCGTGGCCCAAGCAAGCAGCGTCAATTCTCAGCCGGCCTCCGAACCCGGAAACTCGTCTGCCGTTCCGTCGGAAGATTCCAACAAAGGCAACTCCGACCAGAATCCTGCTGGCTCTGAGCCCGATGTCATCGATTCGGAAGCGTCCGAAGTCATCGACTCGAATGTGCCCGAAGTCGCGAGCGATTGGCTGGAGAAATTCTCCGAGAAGCTCGCGGAAGGCAACTTCACCGCCGATGCCGGCGATGACACCTATGGCGATTGGCTGACCGTCTTCGGCATCAGCAATGAGGTCTTCGTCGTCGACTATGTCCCCGCCGCCGAAAAGGAAGGCGCGGCCGATTATGGCGTCGTCATCCATGACGGTGCCGTCTATTCCTTCGGCATCGATGCCGCTGGATTAAGTGGCTTTAAGGCCGTCGTCGAGCTGACCGAGGAAGATGATGACGCCATCGTCTATGATTTCGATTACACCCCGATGGATCTGCTTGCCGTCGAATGGGAAGATAAAGGCGACGGCGAATACTCCACCGATGACGCTGGCTTCAAGACCGCTTTCTCCATCCTCTGCGGATGGGGCTCGGATAGCGCGCCGTATTTCAGCGACATCACGATGGTCATCGAAGACACCTATGACCGCGCTACCCTCACCGGCAGCGTCGAAACCGAGGATGGCATAGTCACCGCTGAGATTAAGATCGGCTCCATCGGCAAGACCAAGATCCAGGCGGTCGAGGATTGGCTCGCCGATCCCGTCATCCCGCAGGCAGACAAGGATTACGTTGGATTGTTCCAGACTGCCATCGAAGACGAGAACTTCACCGCGGTCGCATCCGAATCTGGCGATGAGTGGTGCACCTTCTATGGCTTTGGCCCGAACGCGTTCTACGTTGATTATTCAGCCATGGCCGAGACCCAATATGAAGTGGAAGACTATGGCTTCCTCATCTATGATGGCGCCCTATATTCCTTCAGCATCGAAGGGGATGCGCTTGCTAACTTCAAGCTTCTCGACGATGGAACCGAGGAACCCTGGACCGATGTCAATGACGCCGTCTATGGCCCGATGTTCCTTGCCGCCGCGGATTATTCCTTCGTCGATGGCAGCACCTTCACAACCGATGACACCTATGCGAAAGCCGCCATCCTCGTCCTCAATGGCTATAACTACTCTTATGCTTCGCAGCTTGGCGATGTCGAAGCCACCTTCAATGACGCTGGCGACGAAGCCGTCTTCGCTAGCGGCGCCATGCAGGTCGAAGTGAAGAACCTCGGCTCGACCACCAACGCCGTGATCGACGCCTATCTAGCAAACCCCGTCGCCCCGACCCTTGAGTCGACTTGGCCAGCGGAAGACGTCGCCGCGATCGTCGATGCCTTGGTTCCTAACTCTGAGACCGTCCTCCCCGCCCTTGAAACTTATGACGATTGCAGCGTCGATTCTGGCGCTGACAAAGTCCCCGAGAACGGATATGGAATGCTCACGATCGACACCGATGACGAGTCTTTGGCCGACACCTATGAAGCGGCCCTTGTCGAAGCCGGCTGGGCGGACACCCCCGAAGGATTCCTCTCGCCCGAAGGCGATATCCTCGTCACTTGCGACTTCATCAACTACTATAACCTCTTCTCCTATTTCGAGATCGTGATCTCCGCCTACGAAGCGCCGGCAGAAGCTTGGCCCGCCGAGGAAGTCGCCGCTCTCCTTGGAGATTCCGTGACCGATGTGGCGCTTGCCTTCAATGGCGAGAATTCCGGCTTCCGCTTCCTTGAAGAGGATTCCGCCATCAGGGTCTTCGTGGAAAAAGGACAGGAAGAAGCCCTTCTTGCCGCCTACAATGCCGCTCTTGCTGATGCGAACTGGACTTTGCAAGCCGACGGTTCCTATTTGTCCCCCAATGAGCAGATCTTCGTCTTGGCCTCCGTTGAAACCGATGGCGCGATCCTCATCGAATTCGCTTCCAATCCTTGGCTTGAAGCGGTCCTCGCGCTTCCGCTTGATGTCATCAACTCCGCCCTCGGTGAGCTTGGCTTCGAGTTCACCTTGCCCGAAAGCTTCGCTTTGACGGATCCCGAAGAGTCTGGCTTCCTCGTCAGCTATGAAACGGAGACGCTCTATCCTAACGTGGGCGTTGCGGTCAAAGGCAATGCTCTTGACGCCTGGGTTGCCGCTATTGAAACGATCCTTGATGCCAATGGATTCGCCTTCCAGGAAGAATATAGCGAAGAAGCCTGGTTCGTCTATTACAACGAGACGACCGGGCAGGAAGTTGACGTCCTTTACGATGCAGCGCAAGACGCGACCTACGTCATGTTCTTCGAGTAATCGTGCCGCTATTCGCGAATTGATTCATGGGCGCAGCCATATCGGCTGCGCCCTTTAAAAATCGACCAATTCTCAACAGAAAACAATTAATTCGTTATTATTGTTATCTATTCTCTGCGCGCATATGCGTAAAAAGCACTTGCCAATCCGCACCATTTTTATAGCGCATACGGTTGGACTTGCGCGATTCCCGTTTGAAGATTGGACTCAGACTTGAGAACGCAATGAAATGAAAAGCAGCCTCGGAAGCGAAACAAAGGCTGCGTTAGGGCAATGCGGTATTTTATTTTGTGATTCTTCCGATCTTACAGACGTGCTTCAATGTCTTTTTGTCGAAATTGATCCCGACTAGCAGCACGTCCCCGTAATAATCTTCAAGCGGCTTGTAGTATTCCTTGGCCTTGATTTGGGCGATTGCGGACTCTACGCAGTCGTCGACCTTCAGCTCTATGACTAGCGCAGGCAGCTCGCCTCTTCGAAGCGGGATGAAGGCGATGTCGGCGCGTCCCTTGCCGAGATTCGGCTCCTTGAGCGGGAAGTACCTGCGCACCGCGTCGGCGTAGGCGACGGAGGCCAGAACGGACAATGCGGCCTCGTTCGTTTTGTCGAAGAGGGAGGCGAGGCGCGCGTGGAACTCGTCGAAGGTATTCGCGACGAATGATTCATCACCCCTCAGCGTCCTGTCGAGCAGATCCCTCGACCGCTGGAGCAAATCGGACAGCCCACCGCTGAAGCCGATCTCCTTGACGGCCGAGTAGAACCGCAGTGCCACCTCGCGGTTGGGGATCGTGACGCTCTCCATGGTGGAGTCGTAGCGCAGGAACCCGGCGTGGACCAGGGCGGTCAGTCCCTTGTCCTTGGTGTCGAGACGCGAGAGGTCGCTTGAGAAGGTCGAAGGATCGAGCGGAACGCTCCCTCCCGAAAGCAATATCGAGGATTCCTCCTCGAGGGAGATGAAGGAGTTCTTCAGGCCCATCGTGATCGCGCTTACCGCTGCTGTCCCCGCGAAGTAGTCTCTGCAGAAGTTGCGGCGGCACGCCTGGACGACGGAGTTCGGGCAATAGACCTCGCCGACGCCTTCGAGGCGGTATCCGTCGTACCATTCCTTCAATTCGCTTAGGGAAATCGACGTGCCGGATTGGGCGGCGACCTTCTTCACCTCGCCCTCGGAGAAGCCGAAGTAGGGTGCGAGTTCGTCCGGCCCCAGCATCGTGTACTCGTTGAACTCGTTGAGGGCGCTCATGGTGCCGTAGCGCTTCATCGGCATGATTCCGGTCATGTAGCAAAGCTCTATCACCTGCTTGAGGGATGAGTTCTTGAAGAGCGAGCGCAAGAAGGAGATGTACCGATCAGCGACCTCTGGCTCATCGGGGTAGGTGCGGAGCAGGTAGTCCCATTCGTCGATGACGAAGACGAATCTCTCTCCGGTTGCGCCATAGGCTCTCAATAGCAGTTTCGCAAGGGTAGGGCAGTCGGAGAAATCGACGTCGGGATAGGCTTTCTCCATCTCCTTTTTCACCTCGGACAGGGCGATCGCGCCCGCGTCTTTTAGGCCCATTGGGTCGCATAGCTCAGCAATGTCCAGTCGGATGACGTTGTGCTTGTTCAGGTGCTTCTCGTAGTCGGGGGAATTGGAGGCGTCGAGCTTTGAGAAGACGTCGCTTGAGTCGTCGCCCTTGGTGTAGTAGGCGCTCACCATAAGCGCGAGGTAGGTCTTGCCAAACCTCGAGGGCATGGTGACGCACAGGAGGCTGCCTTTGTCACCGATCGAAAAGTTCAGTCGGCCAATCAGGGACGATTTGTCAATGAAGATCCTCCCGTTCGCGATCCCGCGATACGCAGAAGCGTCTGGATTAAGGTAAATTCCCATTGTCGGTATTCCTCCTTTCCGTTCTTGCCTCAATTATAGCATGGATTTGACTATGTTGAGCGCGGCGCAAAGAGTTTCTAAAACGTTCTGCGATTGCCTTTTTGCAGAACGCTGAAAATAGGGAATCCTTTTGTTCAAAACACCTAGGCTACGACCTGGTCTTTGCCGGAGTTCTTGCCTTGGTACATCTTTTCGTCGGCTGCGTCGATCCATCTTTCCGTGTTCCCGGATTTCGGATAAGAGGCAACGCCTATTGTGATCGTGATGGACGCTTCATGCCCGTCATGGACGAAACTCGTCTTTTTGATGGAATCCCTTAAAGCCTCTAGCTTCGCCTTGACGCTAGCAAGGTCTGGCTCGTTCTCGAGGATCAGGATGAATTCCTCCCCGCCATAACGGCAGAGGAAATCCTCTGGCAAAGCGGAAGCGGTGCGCCTAGAGACTTCCTGAAGCACGAAGTCCCCATAGACGTGGCCATAGGTGTCATTGACGTGCTTGAAATCATCGATATCGAAGATCGCGAGATAGCAGTTCGATTTGTACTCGATCTCATCGAGATGGTCATATAGGCCATAACGGTTATTGATCTTGGTGAGCTCATCGGTGCGGGATTCGCTCGTGATGCGCTTCTCTAGGCTCATCGTGTACATCACAAACATTGACAGGTATACCGCGATGAAGGAGAAGGAGACGATCGAGTTAATGCTAAACAAAACGACTTCCGCCCAAGCGGGAGAAGCGGTGTAATAAGGATCCCTAAGCTTTGAGTAGATATAGATCCCAAAGAATACGGCAAGGGAGGTGAATACCCAGGCAATCGCGTATTTCACGCCTCTGCGCTTCGAGAAATAAGCGGTGTAGAAGGCGACGCAGGAAAGTCCGATCAAAGTGAGGAAGAACCCAAACTTCAAGCCGCATAGAACCGTCGCGACCGAGACGAACACCAAGAAGATGTTCCCACACACAAGCGTGTATGGATAGAAGAGCTTCTTCTTAAGCATCAAGAAGCAAAGCCCATACGCCGCGATGACCCCGATATCGACATAGGCCAGGATATCGAGCCCAGCTAAAAACAAGATCGGCAAATAGACGGTATGCAGAATCAGGTATGCGGTATTGGCCCCATAGGCAGATTTCTGTATGATCGAAGGCCGCGCCTTCTTTTTCTTTTGACTAGGAAATTGTATTCAAGGCCTTGAGCGCGTGAAAAGGCCCCTGCCAGCCGGCGGGGGCCTCTCAGCGCTCGAT
>CACYCS010000182.1 GCA_902773005.1 uncultured Erysipelotrichaceae bacterium | reverse complement strand
GCTGATCAATCAGCTTTTCCGCACCGACGCACGCAAAGAAGCGACTGGCATCGGCGGCTCGTCCATGGGAGGCATTATGGCGTTTTACGCCTATTTCCGCCGTCCTGAGGTGTTCGGCTTTTCCCTCGCGTTCTCCATTCCCGCGTTTTTCTATCAGCCAAAGCGTTGGGAGGGGCTGGTAAAATCTTGGGACATTGATCCAAAGGAGCACGGAAAGCTAGCGATTTTCGTTGGCGGGGAAGGCTTTGAAAAAGAGTTTACCCCAGGAGTTCAAGCCACGGTGTCCTTCCTCCGCGAGGCGGGGTATGGCGAAGATCAGCTTGAGTTCTATTTCGATCCTGCTTTGCCGCATCACGAGGAAAGCTGGTCGAGATATGCGACGCCTGCATTTCGGTTTTGGCTGCAGGGGCTAGACTGAAAGTGGCTTTCGCACGCGAGCGCTATTATAATTGTGGCAACATCCCGAAGAGGTAGATACATGTTAGCAGTTGGTATTGATATCGGCGGAACGTCGATGAAAATTGGCTTCGTCAACGAAAAGGGCGAGATCCTGCATCGTTTTCGTTTGGGGGTCAACCACGAAGATGGCCAAGTAAAAATGGTAAAAGAACTTGGCGAACTCGTGAATCAAGAGATTGAAGAACAAGGATATAAGGCATCGGATTTCGTAGGAATCGGCGTCGGCTGTCCGGGGTGCATCAATTCCGAAACCGGCCGTTGCGATTTCTCCGGAAACCTCAATTGGCACGACTTGGATGTCGTGGGCCTTCTAAATTCAATCACTGGCCTAGATACCCGCATCGCGAATGACGCGAGCGCGGCGATGCTAGGCGAAGCGATGTTCGGCGCCGGAAAAGAATACAAGAACCTCGTGCTTCTGACCTTGGGGACCGGCGTTGGCGGTGGCGTATATATCAATGGCCGCCTCTATGAAGGCAATGAAGGCAAAGGCGGTGAGCTTGGCCACATGATCATCAGAATGCATGGCCGTCAGTGCACCTGCGGGTCGCATGGCTGCTTTGAGGCTTATGCTTCCGCATCGGCTTTGATCGCCGATACCAAGAAGGCGATGAAGAAGCATCGCGATTCCAAACTTTGGGATTACGTCCACGGCAATATCGATGACGTGAATGGCGCTACAGCGTTCGAGGTCGCCAAACTTGGCGATCCGGTCGCCGAAGAAGTGGTGAAGAACTATAGCTACTACCTCTCGATCGGCGTCTTGAATTACTGTAATATCTTCCGCCCAGACGCTGTGATTTTGGGCGGTGGCATTTCTGGCCAGCGCGAATATCTGACTCGCCCAATCGAGGAAAGACTCGCGGCTAGGCATTATGGTTTCCCGATGAGCCCGAAGGTCCGCGTGTTCGTTTCGGAACTAGGCAATGACGCGGGCATTTTGGGCGCTGCTTCGCTTGCTTTCGAAAAAGTGAAAAAATAATTTTCTACATAGCGCGCAAGTTAGCGTAAGAAATAGGCATTTTTACGTTTGCTTTCGCGCGTAAATTGGCTATATTTCTTTCTACTAGTCTATGGAAGAAGAGATTTACCGCAGCATTTTAGATAATTCGTTCGCGTTGGCCGCCTTGGTTGATCGATCCTCGCAAAAGATGTCCGTGATTGCTGAGAACGGGCTTTTCCGCGCGACTTTGGACGAAACGGATGACTTCGAAGAATTCTCCAAACGCTTCATCGAGACGCTCGACTTCGAGTACAAGGCTTTGCTCTCGAGGTTTAAGATTCTGGATGATTTGAAGGAGAAGCGAGTCGTCGTTTTGAAGTCGAAGAGCAACGACTGGTACAAGGTCTCCATCGTCCCTGTGGATGGAGAAAGATTCATCCTGCTCATCAGCGAAGAGAATCATGGTTACCAGGCTTTCTTGAAGGCTAGCCGCAAAAAGGTGAAGAACACCTCTTCGGTCATCCATGACCTCTTCCGCAGCAACTGCGTTTTTGCCTTCATCGTCTATCCGCGCAGAGACAAGATCATCTATTATGTTTTCAATGGGGAGAAGGAACTTGTTGAGGTTCCTGAGGACCGTGCTTGGTCAAGGTCGTATAACGATTATTGCCGCACGCTTCATCCTGATGATCGTCAGGCTTTTTATGAAGCCACCCATTATGGCAAATTCGGCGACATGAAAGAGAACGACTCCATCGAGGTAATGTTCCGTTCGCAAATCCTCACTCCCGAATTCCGCTGGTATCGCGGTTTGATCACGGCCCGTATTGTCGAAAACGAAGACCATCCTGACATGGATCCAGAACTTGGCGTGATAGCGCTTGTAAGCGACATCAACGATGAAGTCGAGCTGCGCGAAAGG
>CACYCS010000181.1 GCA_902773005.1 uncultured Erysipelotrichaceae bacterium | reverse complement strand
CGGAAACTCACCTCACCGTTTTGGAAGTCAATCTCGATTTCTTCGCCTTGAACTTTCGGAACGGAAGCGCAGGAAAAGAGGACTCCCACCGTTACCAATAGCGCCTTTCCTCTCCCCACTGTGAATCCGCCAGCCTCAATAAGTTGAATATCGAGCTATATCATGGAGACAATCTCGATAGAAAAGATAGGATGAGAGCGTCTTCGTGCCATCTTGCTGAACCTCAACGTTCACCGTGCGGGAGCAGACGTATTTTGAGAAGCTCGCATATCCCGTTTTTGATAGAAGCGAATAGTCATTGTCGAAATCGGGCTGGGCATGCATCGTCCATCCGCCGAACCAAGAGAAATTATTGATGTTGCAGCCGTATATCATCTCGTTTCCGCTTAACGGATTCGAAAGGGTAACCGCATAGCTAGAATCTCCTAGCGCTCGATAGGTGAAGGTTCCGCCGATGTCGACTGCGATCTTAGCAATCTCGAGGTTTCCCCAGTCATCTGGGTTGCCTAGGATAATCGTGTAATTCCACGAATAGGTGTAATCGCGCTTCAGCTGGAGCCTTTGGTCAATCCGATAGAGGACGTTTTGATCCTCGCTTAGCAGGAACTCAGGATACTTCCATGCGTAGAGGAACTCTCCATCGGTAACCGAATGCTTGATCTTGGTATGGATCGCCTCGCTCGAGGTAAACGATCCGCGCAAGGCGCTAATTGGGGCGGAATCTTGACTAACGGGTTCGCCGTTTCCGCAGGAAGAGAGCGAAACCAAAGCGATTCCGATGATCAATTTGGATAGTTGCTTGTTCATATTCGTTCCTCCTACATCGCGAGTACCGCTACGTGCCAAGCGGCACCTCTGCTATAGAACACGAGGCCATCGACTTCGACGCTCATCGCATCGCCATCGCCCTCGTATCCTTGCTTATCGACAAGGCCTTCTCCATATTCTGAGGAAAGGAAGGAAGAGGTCCACCCATCGATCCGATAACGGAACTTGAACTGCTTTTTGTTCCCGTTAGATTCCAAGACATAGGTTCCGGTTACTTCATTGGAACCTTCTCCTTGCCAAGGCGAGAAATTAGCGGTGCTATTCTGGCAATAGAGGGTGAGCTTGTCGCTTGTCCCTGAGCCATTCTCTAAATGGAGGATGCGCTCAGCCGAACTCACCTCCGGGCGATCAGGAGAGGGTACAGCATGGTTCCAACTGGATTTTGCTCCGCCAGCGGTGACGCTTGCCTCATAGAATCCATACTCGCTTGTCTCCTTCACCTCAAAGACGTATTGGGAAGGCGAGAGAACGGCGACGGTGTCTTCGGGGTTTGGGAATTCCGCCGGACGGGGGAATTCGTGGGCTGGTGTTGCAAGCTCCGCCCAGACGATGAGGCGCGAGGCATCGAAGGTCCCGTCAGATTTCAAGGTGAGGGTTTTGTCGCGGATATCGAGGTGGCGGATCGCGTAAACGGTCACGCGGTAATAGCCTTCGTAATGGTCGTTCTCCTCTTCGAACGAGGCAGTCACGACTTTCTCTCCGCCGGAAGAGAAATCATAAGACAATTCGCAATCGGAGAAAGCGACTTCGCGTCCGCCGATATCAAGGAAGAGGCCTTCGCTTTCGAATTCTTCGCCAACGAGGTATTCCCCGCGGACATTTGGGTTTGGGACGACGCTAGCTTCGTGAAGCGCGATCTCGGTTGTGGCTTTCTGCTCGCCAGAAATCGCCCAGGGGATAAGCGCGCCGGATAAAGCGAGGCTCGCTCCTCCTAGAACGATATAGAGGATGGTCGATTTCTTCATTGTTCTTCCTCCTGATGCTGGAATCCTCCAAAGAAGGAAGAAGCGACGAAGAAGAGGGCGCTCAGTAGATATCCGCCGATGGAGACAAAGCACCTAGGCACGCCGATCGCATAGGTCTCCATATCGCCCATATTGACGGTGAATAGGATTCCTATGGGCGAGATGCAAGGGGCAAGGATCCTGCCAAAGGAGAAAAGCACGAAGAAGCAATAGACTAGGCCGATCGAAGCGACCCATATGGGCCTTTTCGCATCGAAGAAGTCGGTAGCTAACATGAGGATTGACACCCAGATGGCGAGGATCGTGAACGCGATCACGAAACGGTCCTGCCCATATCCGAATGCCGACCAACAGGCGAAATAGAAGATGAATCCCACGACGAGGAGAATCAGGGAAAGCAGTTGCAATATGCTTCCTACCCCAGGGATTGGAATGGATTTCCGTCGCATCATTCTTCCTCCTTTCCCGCTTTGCGATTGATGAAGGCGAATAGGACGAATAGGGCTGCACCGACCCCTAGCGTGATCCCGCCGCCGACATTCATGCCGATTTGCCATGGCGAAACCATTTCGTCTAGAGAAGCGACGGTCGCGGATGCATCAAAGCCATTGAGGGCAAAGGAATTGGCAACCGCATAAAGGTAGTAATGCATGTTCTCGCGCAGAGCCTTGTTGAGGTGCGGGTCTGATTTGACCTTGGAGACGTTATTGTAATCCGGCCAATAGTTGTTGAGAAGGTTGTCGGCGTTCGAGGTTGCCATGAAGGTGACGTTATTGATCACGCAGTCCTGCGGATTGAAGTAGCGCCCGCCGACGACCATGTCGGTTGAGATAAGGCCTTTGAAGCCCCACTCTTTGCGCAAGATGTTGACCATGAGGCCCGTATGGGCGTTTACTCCGCATACGCCGACGCGGGAGAATGAGCTCATTAGACCAAGCCCATCGACCTCAAGTCCTTGGGAATTCTCGTAGTTAACGTCTTCGATTAGCCCTTGGAAGGCGCGGAGTTCAAGCTCGCGGGCGTATTGCTCATTGAAGAACTGGCATAGACCCTCGCGATATGATTCCTGGGTGTTGAAGGCGAAATGCTTTGCCGAGAGGATCATGCCTTTCTTGACTCCGCCCCTAGTAACGCACCGCGCAGCGACGTTAGTGAGGATCGGATCTTCGGAATAGTATTCGTGATTGCGCGAATTCCATGGGCAGCGATGGAGGTTTGCGCCAGGCGCCCACGAGATTGGGTTATTGGACCAAAGGCAATCCTCGCCATAGGATTCCCCTTCTTTCTCAAGCAGCTCTGGATTGAAGGTCGCGGCCTCAATCGGTTCGCAGGGAAGGTCGGCGGAAAGATAGTTGAAGTTCGGATCGTTTGAGGCGACCGCCATCGGGCCGGAAGTGTTCGCTTTTGCGCCTAGCCCTCTGGTGACGTTTCCGTTCGGGCCGTCGATCTGCCAAAGCTCAGGAGAAGCGATCGACTTGAACGGCTTGCAGGATGCACCGCCATACGGGGCAAATTTATAGGCTTCATCGAAGGTGATTTCGGGAAGCAAGACACCCCACCGCTCATCCTCGTACGAAGCGCCTTTGAGCTCGGCAAGCATCAGGTTCTTGCCGGGATTTCCGTCTTCGTCTTCCTCGCTCGAGTAATCGACGCCCCACTCGACATCGGTTGAGCCGGTTTTGAAATCGTATACGCGGCCAGCGTTGCTATCGGAGGTACCGAGGTATTTCTTCATCGAGTCCGTGACGTCGAGCCTAGCATAGGGTCGAGGAAAGCTCGCCTGGTAATCGGAACGGGTAAGATAGGTGACGGTTCCAGGCTTATGGAAATTGTAATCGGCATCTTGAATCTGGTTGGAGACGATCGCTTCGTTGGAAGTCAAATTGAGCAAATTCGCATTCAGGCCCCCGCTGAAAGCGCCGCGAGGCAAGGAAGTAACGGCTTCATCGGAAGCAGGGTTATATGCAAACGCCAAGTCGGCATTAAGCGTTGACCATTCTTCGGAATAAAGCCTATCCGAAAGCGAGGCATCGGATTTTAGAAGGGCGTTATTGAGCGCTTCATGGGCGCCATTTCCAAGCGCGAAATAATACTCGGCATCTTCGAGGATGTATCCGCCGGTGACGCCATCGTGAGAAGCAGACATATCGTAGCTTGCTAAATATTTGAGATACCCCTTCAACTCGATGATTTCCGTTTCCTCTGGCGCAAGTTCCTTAGTTTTATTGAACGCAAATAGCTGAATCGCCGGTTTCTCGACGCCGTGGGCGCGATCATAGTCGGTGTATGGGCTAGAGGCGTATAGTTGCACCGCCTTCTTGCCAGGGACGTTGCCCGTATTCTTGACCTCTACATGAACCGAATAGGATTCATCAGTTGCATCGAAATGGATATTTGATCCGTCTTCAAACGGAACGAGGGACATCGAGAAATCGGTATAGGACAAGCCGTACCCAAACGGATAACTCACCTCGTCTTCATAGGACCAAGTTCCGTCTTTTGCTTTGCGCCCTAACCCGATTCCCGCGGAGGCATTGCCCCGATTTAGAATCGTGTCCGCGTAACGCGTCTCATAATAGTAATAGCCATCGTAAATGCCTTCGGCCAAAACCACGTAATGGTTGTTGTCGGCGTGGTTATAGAATCCGGTCGTGGCCTCGCTCCAGACGAAATTGCCGGAGCCGTCTAACGCCGAAACGCCGAAATTCATGGCTGCGGGCGAAGCGGAGGCGTCGACTGCGTAGGTATCCGGAAGGCCACCCGATGGGCTAGCTGCCCCAGAAAGGAGTTTCGCCACCCCGCTCATTCCGAATCCGCCAGGCAAGCCGATCCAAAGAACGGAATCGACTAACGGCGCAATCTCAGGATCGGATTTTAGCTCTTCGATCTCCATCGGAATCGCGGAGTCGATGAGGACGATGACTTTATCGGATAGCTTTGCGCCTTCTTTTATCAAATTGCGTTCATCGTTTGAGAGGTTGAGAGCAGATTTAGATCCATCTGTAGGATCAGCGATGCCACCTGAACCAGGGAAATATTCCCTCCCTTCTCCAGAGGCACGACCGATGAATACGATCGAGGCGTCATCATAGGAAGAAGCGTTCTGAAAGTCAGAAGCCTGGACTGCAGGCTCTTTCGCCGCAAACGGACCGCCTTGGGAGCCATTCGCTTCGGACCCATTCACCAAAGAAGGGAATGGTTTATTCGCGTAAACCTGCTCGCAAGCAGGATTGACCAAGATATCCTGTTCTTTGAGACCATCAATAAGCGTCACGGGCAGGTTCTTTTTTCTTGAGGATAACGTCACGGATTGCTGATAGATCTTGCTACCGACAATCCCACCATAGACGGAGAGGGTTGAATCGCGAAGCCCTTCACGACGCTCATTATTAGAATAGGTAAATGCGCGCGAACCCAAGAGATTCACTTTAATCTCTTTGCTCTCGCCATTTTTCCTTAACGGAAGTGCCCCGTTGTTCTTCAGCAAGACAGAGCCTTCTTCCGATAGACGCTCGACGAGTTCAGCACGGGCATCAAGGAGCTCCGTCGTGTTTTTGTAGTCGCTTTTAAAAGCATAGGTATCAGCGCCACCTTTGCCACCGGACTCATAATGAATTCCGAATACGTCATCGACCATATTCTTGTAGTCGGGCGAAGAGGACGCAACCTGTTGCCCTGCGATGAGAAGACTGCCGACGAAGGTGAGCGAGAATGCGATTCCAACGAGAAATCTAAATCGAGGTTTTGCCATCACAATCCGACCTCCTAGTAAATATGCATGTGCATATCCTAAACAAGATCAGAAGCCAAGGGACGGAATTGGCCAAGAAATAGGAAAAAATAGGAAAATCGCAATGAAATTGATCAAATTTGCTCATGCGGGTCGAAATTTGAGCAGAATCGGCTAAGACAAAAAAAGCGTTCCATCATTGGACCGCCAAAGAGATCAAAGGCAATCAAAACATATGGACCGAATGGCGCTATAGCAAGACGCCATTCGCAAGGAATTATAGAATCGGCGATCGCCCAGATCAAAAACAAAGATTACCCAAAGCCCCTTATCGACTATTACGGCGAAATATCGCTTGTCGGGATTAGTTTTGACAGAAAAGCCATGAAGCACGCCTGCAAGATCGAACGGTTCGTCAAGCAAGCCGTTTAAGCCAGTCGATTCAATGATATAAGCGCGCTCGCGGCTTCCTATCCGTCAAAAACAGCAGCCATGCTTTTCGATGTGAGAATGGACATACGTCCGATGGTTCATCATCCTATTCTATTTTGTTGCTGAATATGCGTTAATTAACGAAGGAGCAGCCGATTATGGAAAACAACAACATCCCCGAAGACGTGAAGAAATACTACGAAGAGCTATCGGAAGAATGCGAAAAAGAGCTAGATGGCTTTGACGTATGGGACCTTTACCGCGATAACGGAAAGCCTGTCATAGAGCGGTTTTTCCAGAAGATGTACCGCCTGCGCAAGAAAAGGGTGAGCTTCCTCGAAAAAAGGGTGGAAAAGTTCATCGAGGACGGCAGAGGGGACAAGAAGGCGCGGAGGTCGCAGGGGTTACGCTACCTATACGAATACCTCGATTATTGCTATAAATACGTAAGCACAATCGCGATTCAAGCCGTCCATATCCTAAAAGAGGATAAAGAGGCGAAAAGCGTCTTAACCTATTACCTCGATATCAGGCGGCGCGCTTTGGCGGAGTACCTCGAGGAAGATAGGAATTACGTGAAAGGCTTAGCAAACGGCCAATACATCGTCAATGAGCGCATCGTGTATCTGCTAGATAGGCAGAAGACCCTCGAAAGCATGGACCTCGACGCGGAATTCGAGCGGGTCAAAACCTTCAAGCTCAAAGAAAAAGAGGAAAAGGCCAAGGGAACTAACCTCGTCTATGCCACCATTGCTTGGGTGATAGCCTCTCTAGGCGAAGCATATAGCTACGGGACCGCCTTCCTGATTCGCTTCGGCCTGCTATCAGAAATCGTTTCCCTCATTCAGGAAATCCAGGACCTCGCGCTTAAGATATCGGAAAAGGTCGGGCTTATGAGTCCCGATATCCCTGGGGAACTCGATTTTGAGCTCATACAATACTATTCCGCCCCAGAACTCACCCTGTTGGACAAGGTGCGGGAATCGTTGTCCCAATATCAAGATGAGATCGACCAAAAGTATCTCCTCGATGACGAGTACTGATTTCTTAGACAAAAAGCCAAAAACGAATACACGGGTCGCCTGAATTCATCTACTGAGACGACCGTTTTTGGGATTGGCCAATTTCTTGCACCTATTTTTCAAGGTGGAATGCGCCAAAGCGGTTCCTCTTTATGCCGATTGGTTTTTGAAGTATCATTTTTAAAGAAAAACAACGCTTAGATAGAAGGGGCAAAACCTCGATGGCATCGAAACTCTATTCAGCATATACCCGATTTCTGAAACCGCTTTCTTGCTACCGCTTTCTTCCTTCTTTTATTCTAAGGGCGCTTCCTAAGTGAAATAAGGAGTTCGGGGGATGGAGCCTGCCGTTGTAGGAGACAACATCAAACGCCTTCGGAAAGCTAAGGGGCTGTCGCAAAAGGCGCTCGCCGAGCAATTGAACGTCATCGACAAGACCATATCGCGCTGGGAATGCGGATATGGCCTGCCGGATGTGAACTTGCTCCCCGAGATTGCCAAAATCTTCGATGTGTCGATTGAGGAATTGATCGGCGAGGAGATGAAGCCTGAAACCCAAAAGCCGCGTACGAAGAGGCGTGTCATCTTGATTTCGTCATGCCTGCTCGCCCTCGCCATCGCCGCGGGAATCGCCATCCCGGTCGCGCTTGCTAACGTTAGCAATGCCTCGCCAACGCTAGGTCAAAGCTGCTGGAGCAACGCGATCGAATCGAAGGCAGCCTACTCCTTGTTCACCGCATTCGGAGCAGAGGAGACCATGTCCTTGGAATTGGACGGGGACCTAAGAAGCGGGAAGTTCGTTTGCCAGGAGTCCTGGATGGAAAGCGAAGATGGGGATCTTCTCAACTGTTTGGTATATGGCCAATACCAAACCGAAGGGAACGAGATCCGCTTCTACGCCGATGGGGTCAACGACCCTAACGCCACGGAGAAGCTTCGCAGCAACACCCAGCTTGGCATACCCTACTTCACCGCCCAATACGAAGGCGAATTCGGGTTCATCCACTTCACCGCCACGGAGAAGAACACGATGAACTCGGCGTTTGGGAGATGGACGAAGTACATGCGCTATTACTCGACTGAGATCGGCAGCATCGACTTCGAACGAATCCTTGGCGGCGCCTTCAGCGAATCGCAGCTTCAAAGAACCCCATCCTTCGCCCTTGTGAGCATGGGACAGATCATTCCGGTCGACCTGCGCGTCGAGTTCAACGACTACCCCTTCTACGTCGGAAGGGAGGTGGACGCCTCCGCATTCAAGACCTACGCCATCTATAGCGATGGCCAGGAGGAAGATGTTAGCGGCGTCGCGGTCTATGATCTCGATGGAGCGATCCTAAAGCCAGACGACCACTTGCTCAGCGTGGAATTCTCCGATGGGGGATTCTCCGTTTCCGCCGAGCTTGCGATTGAACCCAAGTTCCCACTCCCATGGGACCTCGTGGACGGCACTAAGGCCAGCTCGCTCTATTTCACCCACTACCTGACCGAAAGCATCAAGGCATTCGGGATGATAGAGCTCTACGAGTCGGGTCAATTCCTCTATTCCGAAGCATACGGGAAGCAATCGTTTGCGTCCTTCGCGGTTTTGCGCGGCACCTATTCGCAAGAAGAGGGCCAGATGCGCTTCACCGTGGAAAAGACGTTCACGAGCAAAGCGAAATCGGATCGATTCGCCGCTTCCAGCGCGCCCTATTCCTGCGAAATCGGCGAAGGCGGGGACTACCTCTCCTTCGAAACCTCCGCCGAAAATCGCAACTTCTTCGGCTATTTCGCCAATACCGATGGCTTTGATCCAAGTTCTACGACGAGCTTCTCGAGGCATAATGGCGAGATCTATTGCGAGCTAGTTGGCCCAGAAGGGCTCTCCGCTCGCGCCAAAAACGCAATCGCGGCCTATGGATCCATGATCGCTTCTTCTTATCAGGAGAGCCATCATGAAACCTCCCTTTCAAAATAAGCGCTTAGGCTTCTATTTCACCCTTGCGACATCGGCATTCTTCTTGCTGGTCGCCCTTATCTATTTCCTTATCTATCGCGGCACAAATGAGCTGAATATCGGTGCATGCGTCGCTTTGATTGTGTCTGCCGTCATTGCAATAGGGGTGAGCTTCATCCCGAAATGGGGCAGATTCTCCCGCTTCTTCCTTTTGGTGGGTGGGGCGATTGGTACTTCCTTCTGGGCATATGGAATCTATTACTACGTATCCGTCGTCATCGCCGATATCGACTTGCATGGTTATTCCGCAGAATTCATCGCCACCGCGATTCTATTTGGGCTTTCGATCATCTTGCCGATCGCGAATTTGTTCTTGCCATTCGAAAAAGAGGAAAGCAAGGCGTTTCGTCCACTTAGAATCGTTTTGACTTCCTTGTTTTGCTTAATGGGAACCGCCGCACCTTTATCAATGGCCGCGGAGAAGATCGCGCTGGAAAATGAAGGCTACATCAATTTGCAGCTAGGCATCGACCCATACGTGAAGGAAAAAGGGCAGAGCGCTTTGTCGACGGATTATTTCGAATCCGATTACCAGGATATCGCCTCGCTTAGAAAAGACGGCGAGCAACTTGCTAGCGACATCGAGGAAGAAGGTGCCGTACTGCTCAAGAATGAAAACAATGCTCTCCCGCTTTCGCAAGGGGATCACGTTAGCCTATTCTCGCTTTCTTCCGTTGATCCTGCTTATGGCGGAGAAGGCTCTAGCGCCGCGACTCGCCCCGCCGCACCCACTAGTCTTATCGAGGCTCTGCAAGAAGAAGGGATCGAATCGAACCCGACGCTCGCCGAGTGGTATTTGAGTCGAAAAAGCACATACGCCCCCACTGGATATCAAATCAAGGATGCTCCTTGGAGCGCTTTGAGTGCCGGAACTGGAGTCGTGGAATCCTTCCAATCCTATGGCGATGCCGCGATCTTCGTGATCAAGCGTATCCGCGGCGAGAATACCGACGTCGCATATTCCGATGCTTCTTGCGATGGGGATAATGGGAATTATTTGGCGCTTAACGCCAACGAGAAAAGCGTCCTTTCCGCTCTTTCCGAGCAAAAAGGGTCAACGTTTGGCAAACTCATCGTCTTGCTTAATTCCCCAAATCCCATGGAAATGGATTTCCTAAGGCAATATGACATAGACGCATGCCTTTGGATTGGCTCTGTCGGGCAAACGGGATTCAAAGGCGTGGCGCGCATCCTTTCTGGAGCCGCTTCCCCTTCCGGCAAACTCTCCGACACCTTCTATTACCGTCATCAAGATAACCCCGTGATGGCCAACTGGGGTTCCTTCACCTACGCGAATTACATGGATTACCTTTCAGAACTCCCTTCTTTTGGCGGGAAATCCTATTCTTCGATGCAATACGCTAGCTACGTCGCCTATCAAGAAGGGATCTACGTCGGCTACCGCTACAGCGAGACGCGCTACGAGGATTGCGTATCGGGTCGCGACCTCGCAGGCGAATTCGATTACACCAATACCATCGCCTATCCTTTTGGATACGGGCTTAGCTATACGCACTTCAAGTATTCGGAGTCTACCTATGCCTATGACTCTGCGAAAGGCATACATTCTTTGACGCTTCATGTCGAAAACGATGGACAAGCCTCCGGCAAGGAATCCGTTCAGCTTTATCTCCAAAAGCCCTACTCCGATTACGATACGGAGAATCACATCGAGAAATCTTCCCTCGACCTCGTCGATTACGCGAAGACGGGCCTGCTTGCCCCTGGCGAATCCGAAACGCTTCATTTCGAGGTCAAAGATGAGGATTTTGCCTCGTATGACGCCTATGGCCATGGCTGCTATTTCACCGAGGCCTCTTCCGATTATCGCCTGATCTTCGGCTCGTCAAGCCACGATGCGATCAATAACGCTTTAGCCGACAAAGGCTATTCCGTTTCTGACGGCATGGACGCAAACGGAAACGCTTCTCTAGTGAAGCGCGTAAGCCAAGAGGAAACGGTTTATTCTAGCGGTGCGAAAAACCTATTCGGCTCAATGGACATCAACCGTTCCAAGATGGCTGGAACGAACAAAATCGAATACATGTCCCGCGCGGATTGGATTGACACCATCCCTTCCTCTAACGTCGTATTGAACTTGACCGATGAGATGATGAAGGACCTTTTGGCCCAGAATTCCGATTTTGAGCAAGACAATCTTCCTTATCCGACTTACGGCAAGCAAAACGGCCTCAACCTGATCGACTTAAGAGTCGATGCCGAAGGGAATCCCATTGAGCTCGACAATCCCATCTGGGACGACCTTCTCGACGAACTCACCTATGAAGATACGGCAAAGCTCCTCGTTACGGGGCTAAGGAAAACAACTGGCATCGAATCGGTCGCAAAGCCCTCCACCGTCGACCATAACGGGCCGACTGGCTTGGTTCTTCCTTATGGGCAAGGCAATGGGCTTGCCATGATGATGGGCGATCCTGGTGGCGACTATTCACCGCCTTACTACCCTTGCCTAGGGATCCTCGCCTCCACCTTTAGCAAAGCGCTTGCCGAAAAGATGGGGCAAATGCTAGGAGAAGACGCTTTGTGGGCTGGATTCTCCGGATTCTATGGCGTTGGGCTCAATACCCACCGCTCCGCCTATGATGGACGCGCCTTCGAATACTATTCCGAGGATGGCGTCCTCGCTGGAATGCAGGCCGCTTGCCTCACGAAAGGATTGCAGAGCAAAGGATGCAACGCCTACGTCAAGCACATCGCCGGATACGAGCAGCAGAATAACCGCGTCGGATTATCGGTTTGGTGCTCTGAGCAGGCGTATCGCGAAATCTATCTCCGCCCGTTCAAGCTCGCCGTCAAAGAAGGCGGGGCGATGAACGCGATGACTTCCTATACGCGTCTTGGGACGAGGCTATGCCCCGCTAGCGAAGCGTTGCTAGAAGGCTTCTTGCGCGAAGAATGCGGCATGAAAGGCCTCATCGTCTCCGATATGTGGACTGGACGCTACCTCAATAGCCAGCTTCCCCATTGCATTAACGCAGGCATGTCCCTCACGGATTCCGATTTGGATGTCTCGATACTAGATCGCTACAAGGATGGCTTTGGCGGTCTAGCGCAAAGAATGAGGGACGCCGCCAAGCACATCCTATACGCAACGCTTCACAGCAACGCGATGAACGGAATCGGATCAGACACCGTCTTCCGTTACGTCGCCCCAGCGTGGAAGGGAGCCATCGCCAGCGGCAGAACCTCCGCGCTCATCGCCTTCGCCATTATTTCGGCGGGGACCATCGCCATCGAGGCGATCGCCCTATTCCGAAAGAAGGATAAAGAACCATTCATGCAAGGAGGTAACCAATGAAAAAGACATGGCTGAAAGTTCTGAATCTCTCCATCCTTCCCGCG
>CACYCS010000180.1 GCA_902773005.1 uncultured Erysipelotrichaceae bacterium | reverse complement strand
ATCGCTCAAGGAAGTCAAAGAGAAACTCGCGGCCCACGGCCTACACTTCCGCGATTATGTAGGAGAATAAACCATGGCTGCACAAGGTAGAAAGAACGTTCATGGCAAGGCTGGCGTCCGCTTCAAGACCGGCTACACCGCCTCCAAGAACAAAGCGATGCTCCGCAACGTCGTGACCGACCTCATCGTCCACGAAGAAGTCAAAGTCACCAGCGGCGTCACCAAAGAGCTCAAGAAGCTCGCCGACCACATGATCACCCTCGCGAAGAGGAACGACCTCCATGCCCGCCGTCTCACGGCGCAGACCGTCCGCTCCGAAGAAGCCCTCAAGCAGCTCTTCGCCGAACTCGGCCCCCGCATGGCGAACCGCAATGGCGGCTACACCCGTTCCTTCAAGCTCGGCGAACGTCGTGGCGACGCGGCGGAAGTCACGCTCGTCCGTTGGTCCGATCGCTAATTCGATTCGACATACTTGACTAGGCGCCTCCTGTAGGCGCCTTTTCTGATGCCATTTTCAAAAGGAGTGGGGTTTTGCGAGGATATTCCGATATTTATGGTTTCTCTTTCGTAACGCGTTAAGCGACAACGACGAACAACCCGTGCGGATGCGTTATAAAAACGATAAAATGATGATTGCTTAACGCGGGGGGATATCAGTCCAACTTCGACGATGATATCCTCAAATATTGTTAGGAGCATCCATGATTAACGTCTTTATCAGCTATGGACATAACGATTATGACCACGTCGCGCGGCGCATCGTGGAGGACCTACGGGCGCGTGGCGATCTCGATGTTTTCTTCGACGTCGATTGCCTTGAGCGCGACGATTGGGAACAGCTCATCACCCAGGCCATCGAACGGTGCGATTATTTCGTCTTCTGCGTGAGCCAAAAATCCATCAGCCGAGACGGATATTGTCTCAATGAATTGTCGCGGGCTTGCGAGCTTAAGAAGACCTGCATCCCCTTGATGCTCGACGAATCCTTCGTCCCCCTTTCTATCACGCGCCTGCAGCGGATTTTCTTCAATCGCTGCTGCAACCTCGATAAGACCATCATCGAGGAAGTCTACGAGCCGAGCCTGCAGAAACTTGTCAAGATCGTCACGGGCCAGGAAACGCTTGGCTTCTATAACAAAGACATCGTCATCGAGGACCAATTCCAGACCTTCGACCCCTATGAAATCGTTCAGAATGCTCTTGATTTCGAAGGGCGCGACGCCTTCTTCAAGGACTTCGAGGAGTGGTTGAATCATCCAAGCGCCCTCCCGTTATATTTGCTCGAAGCCGCTCCTGGCGTCGGCAAGACGGCGATGGCTTCGGCTTTGGCTAGCCGCTATACCGCTTCGGTCGCCGGCATCCATTTCTGCGTCCATAATAACGCCGCGAAGACCAACCCCAAGAAGATCATCCTTTCGCTCGCTTGCCAGCTCGCTTATCGCTCCCCTGATTACCAAGAGACTCTGGCGGATATCCTCAAGAAAGAAGGGGGAGGCGAAGAGGGGGCGAAACGCCTATTCGAAATCTTCATCATCGAGCCATGCCGCAAAATTAAGTTCGATTCTGTGCAGATTTTCGTCATCGACGGCTTGGATGAAGCGGTGGTGAATGGCAAGAACGAACTCGCGGAGATCATCGTCGCGAGTCAAGGCGCGCTTCCTTCTTGGCTACGCTTCCTTGTCACCTCTAGGCCCGAAGAAGACGTGCGCGGCTATTTCCAGGCATGCCACCGTTATGCGATGGAAGAATCCGGCGCGGAGAATAACGCCGACATCCGTCGCTACTACGATAAAGCCTTCCTGCCTTATCATCCCGACGAGAAGTCCATGCAGCTACTCATGGAGAAGACGCACGGCTCTTTCCTATACGCGAGCGTCATCGTCAAATCCGTTAAGGCGGGGGAACTGGACATTCAACGTATCGAGAGTTTCCCAAACGGCATCTATTCCTATTATAAGATGTGGTTCCATCGCATCTTCGACGACGGGCGCATCCCCTATGAGAAAGTGCGTTCCATTTTGTCTTTATTAAGCGTCGTCCAAGCGCCTCCATCCGTGTCCTTCCTCGCCGATGCGGCCTCGATGGAAGAAAAAGACGCCTATCGTTATGTCGATGCGCTTTCTTCTTTCTTGCGCGTGCAAGACGGCCTCGTCTGCCCGCGCCACAAATCCATCATGGACTGGCTGAGCACGCCCTCGATCTGTCCGAGCGAGTATCTCGTTTTGCCTAACGACGGCTATAAACTGCTTTATGCCTATATCAAAAAAGTCCGCGAGGCGGGCCGTGGCTGGAAAACCAATTACTATGTCATCCATGAATATAGCCGCTGCCTCCGCAACCTCAAGCTCTATGACGAACTATGCGCGATGATGCAGGATAGCAAATACCTGCTCTCTTGCCTGAAATCGCCTTTCTATAACCTATATGAAGGGCTAAAGGAATACATGATAAGCCTCGCTTGCCTTTATGCGGTCGACGAGGATTATTGCTTCGACGTCTACGATTCGGAGTGCTTCGCGTCGATCTTAGGCTCCTACCGCATGAAGTTCTATAACGCGGGCTATTTCCTCGAGCTCCGCACCTGCGGCTTTGAGGATTATCTCTCCGAGAAATACGGCAGCAAAATCGGCGATAACATCGACTATGAAATCGGCGTCGTCCATTTCTTCTATATCTCGCTGAACTTCCAAAAGGCGTCGAAGCGCCTCGCCGCTCTTGTGGCGAAGCACCCCCTAGACACCCTCGACCTCGACCAACGCTCCGAGATTGAACGCATGATGCTTCTTACCTATCGCAAGGAAGCGCTGTTCGGGCAGATGGAAGAGGTGGCCCCTGCGGCCATCGCGGATGCGCGCGCTTCCAATAACGCTTTCGAGGAATCCTTGGATTATCTCACGATGTCCAAAGTCTATTGCCGCGAGCTTAAGAAGAAAGAATCCTTCGAAGCGGCGGAAGAAGCGGTGCGTATCCTTTCCGAGCAAATTGAGGCGGAGACGGATGAGAGCAACACCCAGATGGGTGACCATCTCTTCCTCGCCGAGGACTATCGCGTCTATGCGGACGCGGCGATTTGGCATGGGGAATATGACCTTGCGGCGGACCTTCTTGGCAAGGCGCAGGCCATCTATACGCTTTATCACACGGTGGATCGCTACTATCCGCGTTTCCTCTATACGTCGCTTTTCTTGGAGATCGCTCGTCATGGCGAGACCAAGCGAATTGAAGAACTTCGCACGAATCTCGAGAAAGTCCTTAGCAGCAGCAAAGATAAATACGATAAAGCACAGTTTCTGTTCTTAGATGCGCTTTATCATTTCTTGGAGGGCAAGAATAATCCGGAATTGCTTCAAGAAGTGGAGCCGCGGCTAAAGCAAGCCATCGCCTTCGACAAAGACATCAGCGTGCCCCTAGAGGCCCTCGAGGCAAAATGCCTGATGAACCTCTATGACGAAGCGTGTGGCCGCCCCGCCCGATTTAACGACAAACATAACGAATATACGGATGTCTGGATTGCCTACGTCGAGCAAAAGATCCGTGAATGGAGGAAAAATCGATGAACGAACGCATAAAAACCTTCCTTTTTGAGTCCTATGAAAAGGCGAAGAAAATCCTCTTGGGACTATCCTCGGAAGCGGTGTGCCATAAAAGCGCGAACGACCTCCTCACCAAGGCCGATTTGGCGTTAAACGACTTCTTCATCCACGCGATTCAGGAAGCCTTTCCCGAGGCTTGCATCATCGCCGAGGAAAGCGAAAACGGTACCCTGACAGACGCTTTGACGTTCATCGTCGACCCGCTTGATGGGACGTGCAATTTCTCGCGTGGCGTGAGGATGCATGGCATCCAAATCGCGGTGATGGAGCAAAAAGAATGCGTGGCCTCGTTGATCGGACTCCCGCATTTTGACTTGGTCTATTATGCGGAAAAAGGAAAAGGCGCATACCGCAATGGCGAGCGGATTTTCCTTGATAAGAACATCGCCCACGAAGACGGCATCCTTTCATTAAGCGACTTCTATCGCGATGAGAAAGACATCGCCTTTGAGGACCAATATCGCCTTGTTTCCTTCTTGCAGGATGACTTCCTAAAAACCCGCCTATACGGGGCTTCTTGCTATGACTTCGCCGCATTGGCCGAGAGCCAATCGCAGGCCTATATTTGCTATTACCGTTGCATCTGGGATATCGCCCCGGGCTTATTGCTCGCTTTAGAAGCGGGGGCGGTAGCGAAGCGTCTAAATGGCGAGCCCTATCATTATGGCGACCAGTCCATTGTGGTCGCCAACAACGCCGACACGTTGGAACACATCTTAAAGAAGGCCAAGCCTTTACTGAAAAAATAAGCAGTTCTCTCAAAAACAATAGCCGTTTTTCGGCGGAATTTTTAGATTGGGCATGTGGGGATTGGCGGATAAGACGAAGAAACTGTTGAATCTTATCGCCTCAAATCCCTTTCAAACACCGCCTTCTTATGAAAAACTCAGCGGCGACTTAGAAGGTTGCTGCTTGCGAAGAATCAACGTTCAACATCGACT
>CACYCS010000179.1 GCA_902773005.1 uncultured Erysipelotrichaceae bacterium | reverse complement strand
ATAATTGTCTTCGTCCGGGGCTCCGCGAAGGATATCGCCTAAAAGAAGAATCGCTTCTGGACGTTTGTCCAAGACAAAGGATTCGAGCAAATTCATGCCGGAAGTTGAGCCGTGAAGATCAGAAACGATGAAATGCATGTTTCAATTATATGCCATAACCATGCGAATCTTGTAAGATAAGCAGGTATGAAATTCGCCGAAACCGTATTTGATGAACTGCTGGACGCGTTCGACTACCTCGTTGAGGATTATCTTCACGATTCTTTGACCCCAACTTCACACGATGAAGCTAGCTATCTTGTTGGGTCTGCCGCGTTTTTGATAGACAACGTCCATGCAAAGGAAAATGCAGGTAAAGAAGTAACTCAACTCGTCAAAAACAATGTCACGGGGTCGCTCGATTTGAAAAAACTTTCCGACTTAGCGGTCGAGATGAAACTCGAATTATCCAATGATGACTTCGCGAAGGGGAAGTCAATTTTCCGCGACTATCTGACCTATCTTGCTAACGGCGACGACAGAGCACTCGACGCTTTCGATGACGAAGCGGGCCGCATCGCCCTTCTATTCATCGATAAAGCCGTCTCCATCGTGACGGACGATCTGCACGAAGTCGATAAGATGCATGTGGCCGAGTTGGCTTTGCTTTGCCTCGGCGGAAGAATATCCCTTTTGTACCGCGAATTATTCGCGAGGAAGTTCCTTATGCTTCGCTCCGCGCCTTTCTTCCTCTTCATCGAGGAGCAAAGCGAAAAGATCAGGACTGAGCTCTTATACTGATTCCGATTAGAAAGCGTTTTTGTTAAAGCAGCTGAGCGAGGAAGTATGCTCAGATCCTTTGAATTGGTCCAAGGAACGGAGATAATTCGCCGCGATGTCGCGATACGTAACGCCTGATTGAATCGAAATGACCTCAAGGGTCGGGAAATAATCGTATTTGCGAGAAGTCCCACGATGCAACGCCAAAAAATCGACCACCGCAATCGTGTAGTAGGAAGTCGAGGAAAGCGTGATTTCCTGCGGGCGATAGGCATAAGTCGAAGTGTACGCCAATTCACGGATGAGCTCGCTTCCTTTGACTCTTGCGATGACGATTTCATTATCGAAAGGCAATGTCGTGTAGAGGCTAGAATAGGTGATTTGATAACCAGTCGCAGAAAGGCCTGCCCTAGCATAGTTGCTCACCGCGAAATCGTATGCGACGCCAAGGGATTCCTCGTGCTCTCCAATGGCTTTTACAATCAAGTTCGAAGCCATGTCGTAGCGATCATAATATGTGGAATCCGTGCGACACAGTACTTCGTTTCCGGCAACATCGGAGACCGCTTTGTATTCGTCGACGATCGCTTTTATGGCATCGTCAGTCAGGCCGTAAGCGTTTTGCCTTGTTGTATAGCTATTGAGGGTCACTCCGTCGTCTTTGACGTCAAGCGAGATTCGAGCGATGCTCTTTCCGTATCCCTCTGTTTGAACAAAGGCCACGCCGTTCTCGGTTGCGGATTCGTTCTGATGCGTATGCGCGCAGAAAGCGGCATCAATATAACGGGCTCCCGATTCAGGGGAAATCGAGGTAAGCCCTTTGTTCATGAGTTCCGCCTGTTCGCCATGGTGGCTTACTACAACCGCATCGCATCCTTTTTCAAGGCGTAGCTCATCGGAAAGCGTCTTTATCACGGGAATCGGATCGATGAACGAGTAATCGTCTACGAATGGAGAGCAGATTGAAGTGATTTGCTCGTAGCCGATCGTTCCGATGATGCCGATTTTCCACCCGTCGCGTTCGACGATATTGTATTTCGCGCATAGTTCCGAAGCAAAATCGCCAACCTCACCGGTTTCCATGTCGTAGTTATAGATATTGGCGCCAAGGAAATCCATGCCAGCGAACTCAGCGTTCTTCACGATCCATTCGGCGCCCCAATCGAATTCGTGATTCCCGATGGCAAAGGCATCGAACCCGATCTCTTTCATGCATTTGCTTAGGACTTCGCCATGGTTGTAATCGGATTCGATTGAGCCCTGATACATATCGCCTGAGCAGATCAAAACTCCACCCACGTCCCTCACGGATTTCAAATATGCGCCTACGCTTTCAATGCCAGGCTGATTGCTTTTGGCAAGAACCGCACCATGGAAATCGTTGATCGCGTAGAAGCTGATTGTCGCATCTTCCCTGTCGCTTGACTCAGAGGAAATCTCTATTTCCCCAGCCGAGGAGTTAGCGAATTCTGACTGGGCCTCAGACACCTCAGAGGGCAATTCAAAAGAGCTCGTCCTGATTTGGATCGAGCAGGAAGCGCAGAAGATTGCCGCGAGGCTTAGAAGAGCGATTCTAGATTTCATATAGGTACAAAAACGCCGCCCTCAAGAGAGAGCGGCAAGGCATTCTTAGATCTTTTCGATTTCGGAGAAGTCGACATCGACAGGAGTGCTGCGGCCGAAGAAGGTCGTCTTGACCCTGACGGCGCCGGTGGCCTTGTCGAGCGAGATGATTTCGCCCTCGGTGCCTTCAAGCGCGCCATGGATGACTTTGACCCTGTCGCCGATCGCGTAACGATCGTACATAGAGACGTCGACGAGGCCCATCCTCTTAAGGACGGGTTCAATCTCTTCACGGGTAACCGGGGTCGGCTTCTGTCCACCGCCGGAAGAACCAGCGATACCGGTAACGCCCGGGGTGTTGCGGACGATGTACCAGGATTGATCGGTCATGATCATCTCAACGAAGATGTAACCGGGATAGAGATTGACGGTTTTGGTTTTGCCGGTCGGGAGGCCATCCTTGAGAACGGGGACTTCCTGATCGCAGACGATGACGCGAAGAATGTAATCCTGCATGTTCATCGTGTTGATACGCTTGCGAAGATTCTCAGCGGTCTTCGCTTCGTGCATAGAATAGGTGGTAACGATGTACCACTGCTTGTCGCCTAATTGGACTGCCATTGTTTACTTGCCTCCGAATGCATTTCTTAGCTGCTGGATAAGAGACCCTGCGGTGAGGTCCTCGAGAGAAAGGAACAACGCGGCAAACGCAGCGATGACCACGACCACGATGAGGGTCGGGACGAGTTGCTCACGCTTCGGCCAGCGAACACGCTTGCCTTCTTTGACAACTTCTTTGGTGTACTTAATCGGTGTCATTGAGGTACCTCCTACTTGCTCTGCTTATGCAGGGTGTGCTTATTGCAGTGCGGACAGAACTTTCTGATCTCAAGCCTTTTGGCATCGTCCTTCCGCTTGCTGACGGTATAGTTCCGGTTCAGGCATTCTTCGCAAATCAAAAACGTTTTTTCCCTACCCATAACTTATCATCACTTTCAGCATGGGTACTTTAGACTCCCCGCTCGGCCTTGTCAATAATAAACGTGCGCGCAATAAACGTACGCCTGACTACGCTCGAACGCGTGGGAGAGGATTTTTTTGGGAATGCATCCCTTTTTAATCGACAAAATTGGCGCAAATTTATCACAAGGCCTTGCAGGGAGCCTTTCCCTATTTCAGTAAGCTTAGGTTATTCCGAAACATCGGTCGATTCAGCGGCTTCGGTTTCGTCGGACGGAGTTTCATCCGAGCCATCAATCTCATCTAGAATCGAATCGACAAAGCCTTTGTTGAGGAGGAATTCACGGATTTCGACCATGCACCTTCTGGCGAAGGAAGCAGAAATGCCGAGAGCGTGGGCAGCCTCGCTTGTCGAGTAGCCCTTCAGCACGAGAGACACGATCCTCTTGGTGTGTTTCGACATATGGGGAGCGCGCTTGATAGCATCGCGGATGTCCATGATGTTCACGTACTCTTCCTGTTCGGTATCTTTGTTTTCGGCTTCGCCGGAGAGGACGTCGTGAAGGGTTCCACCAGCAGGAAGCTCTTCGTCAAGAGAGACGGTGGGAATCAGAACGCGCTCGGTGATGGTTCTGAGATATTCCTTGGTGATTTCGCGCTTGAGGATTTTGGAGAGCAAGGCGCGGAAGGTGCCCTTTCCGAATTCGAATTCGGATTCGGCGAGGAGGAAGCTGTGGAAATAGACTTCATTTCTGGTCCAGTTGTCGAGGTATCGAACGAAATAGCAACCGGTCCAGTGGATCATGGATTCCTTCAGCTTGAAGTAGCGGACCGCAAGGACGTCACGGGCCATCTTGTCGACTTCGAAGCGATTAAGCAAAATAAGCGCCTCATCGGTGAGGCAGTCGAATTTCATAATTTTCACTTTTTATGGCGGATAGGCTTTAGCCAGTTTCGACGTTAAAAAAATTGACACAAATAGCAAACAACACTTGCTAAGCCACGGGAAGGAAATATGAACCTAAATCAAGGCAAACGCCACAACGAGTTGCAAATTTGATACAAAACCGTCACTATTTGCCTTTTCTGGAACTGAAAATGTGAGAAACCATCACGCCAGTAGCCACGGAGGCATTGAGCGAATCAACATGGCCAACCATGTCAATTTTTACCAAGAAATCGCTGCGTTCTTTCACTAGCCTGGATACGCCGAATCCCTCGTTTCCGATGACTAAGCAAATCGGGCAAGCGTAATCGACTTCTTCATACCCTTGCTTAGCTTCCCCGGCTGTAGCAACAACCCAATAGCCATTGTTTTGAAGTTCCTTGATGGCGTTGCTTAGATTGCTGACGCTAGCGACTTTCACGTAATTGATCGCTCCGGTAGAAACTTTGGCGACCGTTGCATTAAGCGGAGCCTGGCCATGGGTCTTTACGATGAGGCCATCGACGCCAAAAGCATCGCAGGTGCGAAGAATCGCGCCAAGGTTATGCGGGTCTTCGATGCCGTCCAGCATGACGACAAGGGGGTATTTCTTTTGCTTGGCGCCTTCGATGATATCCTCGAGATCAACCGTTTTATAGTCTTTGCAAACCGTCACAAAGCCTTGGTGAGCAGCGGTTTTAGCAAGTTTAGTCAGTTCCGCGTCAGGAAGGATTTCGACGGGGATATGATTCGCTTTTGCCTCGGAAACGATTGGATCCTTGGCGTTTCTAGGATTGACCTTCAGTGAGATTGCGCTTCCAGAGCGAACGTTTTCGCGAGCGGGGTTCTTTCCGTAAATGCAGATGCTCATAGAATCCCCTTCTCGATTAGCGAAGCGCGGAGAACGTCAGAACGGGCGAAATCCTTATTGGCCTTGGCGTCCATGTATTCGGCATAGAGTTTGCGACCATCTTCATCAATGACGGGATAATCGACTTTTATGCCAAGGACGTTCAAATAAAGCGTGAGGCGGTCGAAGGAGGCCTTAAGGTCATCAAGGTTCAACGGCCTTGCGCGAAGAAGCGTGTTCGCCGTTTTAACTTCCCCATAGAGGATGGAGATGGCGTTAGGAGTATTCAAATCATTGCAGAGTTCATTGAAAAACGCATCCACGCCCTCAGCGGATTTTGTTTCTAGGCCAATGCCTTCCAGTTGAAGTTTAACCGCGACGGACTTATAGGCCATCGTGATTTTTTGATAATTCTTCTCGGCCTCGGAAATCGTTTCCTCGGTGAAGGAGAGCGGAGCGCGGTAATGGGTGTTCAAAACCATGAGGCGGAAGGGCATGCCGCCGAATTTCGCGACGACGTCCTTTGCCAAAAGCACATTGCCTAGCGACTTCGACATCTTCTCGTTATCGATGTTGATGAAGCCGTTATGAATCCAGTAATTTGCAAGTTTGTTGTGATTGTGGGCTCGAGATTGGGCCATCTCGTTCTCGTGATGTGGGAACTTAAGGTCGAATCCGCCACCGTGAATGTCGATGAGGCCACCTTGATCAGCGAATATGGAAGCGATCATGACGCAACATTCGGTATGCCAGCCAGGGCGCCCTGCGCTCCAGGGGGTATTCCACTTAATGCCCTCTTCCGTTTTCTTCCATAGCGCGAAATCAAGAGGCGATTTCTTTTGCGAATTGACCTCGATCCTCGCGCCAGAATTCAAAGACTCAGGAGTGTTCCCGGATAGGTCTCCATAACCCTCTACGGAATCGACTTTAAAGTACACGTCCCCCTCGGATTCATAAGCGGAGCCATTCATGACGAGGTCATCGATGTATTTGATCATCTGCTCCATGTAGACGGTTGGCCTTGGGGTAATGTCAGGCTGAAGCGCGCCGACGGAATCGACGAGCGAGCGGAACTCTTCGATCACGCTTTCAGTCAATTCCTTCTCGCTGATGCCGAGCATTTTGGCACGATTAATGATCTTGTCGTCAACGTCGGTGTAGTTCGAAACAAACTTCACGTCGTATCCTAATGCCAAAAACAAACGTCTCCATTCATCGAAAACGATGACGGGGCGCATATTGCCGATGTGCGGGCTATTGTAAACGGTAGGTCCGCAGACGTAGAAAGACACCTTTCCTTCTTTGATGGGGTGGAATTCCTCGAGCCTATTGCCGAGGGAGTTATAAATCATTACTTTTTGCATACGGCAACATCATACACCCCAAAAGGGGCAAGCGCATTGCTATGCGCACGGAAACGACGAATTAAAGCTCTAATAGATCCTTTGGATCGTCGATGACATAGTCGGCAGTTGCGCAAAGCTCAGGCGTATAGAAGTCGTAGCCCCACTTCACTAGGCACACCTTAAGTCCAGCGTTATGACCGGTCGCCACATCGACGTGGCTATCGCCTACATACAGGGTCTTGTTTGGATCAAGGCCATACGTTTTGATGATGTCCAAAACATTTGTCGGATCAGGCTTCACCGCACCGCCAGGACGAACCCCAACGATGTAGGAAAACACATTTCCCGGATAGTATTTCGGCACGATAACCTGCGCCAAATTATCAGGCTTATTCGTAGCAACAAATAGACTTTTGCCACGGTTTTTCAAAATTTGCAGGGTTTTTGAGACCTCCTCGAAGGGATAGGTTCCTGTCAATTGATGCCTTGCATAAGCAGGCATATATTTCTCTTCTAGCGCAGCAAATGCGACGGGGTCATCCCCCTTATCTTTCAGGGCTCGCTTGACGAGCATCTTCGCGCCGTCGCCGATCAAGGACTTCGTTCCTTCCCTATCGTAACGGTAGCTGTAGCCACATTCGCCAAGCGCCTCATTAATCGCGTCTCGGATGCCCTCAATCGTATCGAGGATCGTCCCGTCCAAATCAAAAATGAAATTATCGTACATACATGGCCATTATATCGAACTTGGAACGTCTATGTGCGGAAAAGCGCTTCCCCATACCTTATATAGATAGTTGGGTCAATGCTTCAACATCAATTCTTCTAGCCCCTCGGCGGAAATGAATCCCTTTCCGCCACCGGACTCGCCGATCTTCCAAGAGGCAAAGGTCACTGCCCTCTTAAGGCAATCATATGGGTCCCGCCCCTCTAGATAGCTATGCACGAAGCAAGAGAACAAAGCATCCCCTGCTCCAACCGTATTCACAACCGGACGCTCCGCCATCGCCTCCGCAAACTTGAATTCCCGCCCATCATACATGAGCGCACCGTCTTTCCCGCAGCCAACGACAATCAGTTTGTTATGGTATTCCTCATGCAGCGACCTCACGAAGTCTTCCTCGCGCCCTTTGATGTATTCGTTGCTTAGGAATAAGACGTCGGAATACTCCATAAAGCGCTTATTGAATGGATCGTGGATGTCGCTAAGAACCTGAACGTCGCTGAAAATCGGTTTTCCAAGCTCTCTGGCGTTATGGATCAGCTGATCGTTGAAATTCACGTTCGCGATCACAAGCGCGTCGCAGGAGGCCGCTAAGGGCTTAACGTCCTCATATGGGATCACCATCTCCTGGATGTTGCGGAGATCGCAATAGATTTTCCTTCTCCCCTCTTGGTCAAAGAGAATCGTCGAGCAGCAGGTCTTCCTTAGCCAAGGACGGATGTTCGACGTATCGACCCCGTGCTTCTTCAAATTATCCAGCACGAAATCCGCGAGGTCGTCCTTTCCGACGATCGAAATGACCGATACTTCGTCGCCCAAAGCCCTAAGCCCCATCGATACGTTATACCCGACCCCGCCAAGGCTGATGCTGATCTTGTCGAAGAGATAATTGATCGGACAATAGTCTATGGGAAAGCCTTCCACGCCGACATTGGTTTCGATGTTGACATGGCCAGAAACGAGAATCTTCTTGCCCATAGGCTAATTAAGCCATGCGCGGAGCCCAATTTCAAGAAAACGCGAAATTGTGCAAACAATGATTTGCGTACGCAGGCTGTGCGCCACCGAAATCGCGGAGATGCCGCTACTAGAATTAACATGCGCGTCAGGTTAATCAAGGTTGCGGACCACAAGAAAAGCCCACCTCCATGGTGGAAGCAGGCTTTGGGTTATTTGGCTTACTTCTTGGCGAAGACCGGCCTATCGTCAACGTAGGAGGTATGGAGCAATTCCTCAGCCTCTTCGCTGCAGGGGGCACCGAGATACTTGTCGTAAAGGACTTTGATATCGGGGTTATTGTGCGACTGGCGGATCGGCATGTTCTTGTCGATGCCATAGAGCACGTCGGCCCTCTTCTGACGGTAGGTGTCGAGGATGTTGACGTCCTCGTTCGGGAGAAGAGCGGGTTTGACGAATGGTTGTCCACCACCGTTGATGCATCCGCCGGGGCAGCCCATGATCTCGATGAAGGCATAGGGGGATTTGCCAGCCCTGACTTCATCAAGAAGCGGCTTGGCGTTCTTCATGCCGGAGGTGACGGCGACCTTGACCTTGGTGCCTTCGATGTCGATCTCAGCCTCTTTCACGGCATCAAGGCCGCGGACCTCGGTGAAGTCGATCTTGCCGTATTCCTTGCCCGTGAGGGTGTGGTATGCGGTGCGGAGGGCAGCTTCCATGACTCCGCCGGTGACGCCGAAGATGACGCCTGCGCCAGTGTACTGGCCGAGGAGATCCTGATCGAATTCCTCTTCGGGGAGCTCTTTGTAGACGATGCCGGCGCGCTTGATCATGACCGCGAGCTCGCGGGTCGTGATGACGGCGTCGACGTCGGGGAGGTGCTCAACCGCGGCATTCTGCGGGCGGCCGGCCTCGTATTTCTTCGCGGTGCAGGGCATGACCGAGACGACGAAGATGTCCTTCGGGTCAAGGTCGTGGGCCTTGGCGAAGTAGCTCTTGATGATCGCGCCTTCCATCTCGTGCGGGGATTTGCAGGTCGAGATGTGCGGGATGATGTCGCGATAGAAGAACTCCATGTAGTTGATCCAGCCTGGCGAGCAGGATGTGATCTGGGGGAGCACTCCTTTGTTGGTGATGCGGTTGATGAGCTCCTGCGCCTCTTCCATGATGGTGAGGTCGGCGCCGAAGTTGGTGTCGAAGACGCGATAGAAGCCAAGGCGGTGAAGCGCGGCGACCATCTTTCCGGTGGCGTCGTCTTCGCCGATCTTGTAGCCGAATTCCTCGGAGAGGGCGCTTCTGACGGCTGGGGCGGTCTGGACGACGACGTGCTTGCCTTCGGCCATCGCGCGGTCGATCTTGTCGATCTCGCGGTGCTCGGACAAAGCGCCGGTCGGGCAGACTTCGATGCACTGGCCGCACTGGATGCAAGGCACATCGGCGAAGGAGCGGTTTTCCGCCGGTCCGACGATGGTGTTGAATCCGCGCTTCTCGAAGCCGAGGATGCCGATTCCCTGGGCCTCTTTGCACTTCTCGATGCAGCGGCCGCAGAGGATGCACTTGCTGGTGTCGCGGATGATGCCGGGGGCGGCGTCATCATAGGTGGTCGGGGTTAGATCGCCCTCGAATTGGCCAGAGCGGGCGCCGGTGACGTTAGCGACGTGGAGCAATTCGCATTGCCCGTTCTTGACGCAGGTCTGGCAGTCCTTGCTGTGGTTGGAGAGGAGCAGCTCGACGGAGGCGCGCCTTGCGGCGGTCGCCATCGGGGAGCTGATCTTGATTTCGAAGCCCTTGTCAGCGGGGCAATCGGCTACTGGATAGACACAGGAAGCGAAGAGCCTAGATCCGCGGGGCGAAGCGATTTCCACCAAGCAGACGCGGCAGGAGGCAAGGCTGTTCTTGCCGTGGTTCCAATAGCAGAGGGTCGGGATGTTGAAGCCGACGGAACGCGCGGCTTCGAGGACCGACATGGTTTTGTCGACGGCGTAGATGCGGCCTTCGATTTTGATATTGATGGTTTCCATTATCGTTCTCCTCCCTTATTCCTTGCTGATGGCCTTGAAGTGGCACTGGCTCATGCAGGTTCCGCACTTGATGCACTTGCTCTGATCGATCTTGTGTACGAACTTGTTGGGCAGCGGACGGACGGTGACGGGATCGGTCGTGGCCGCGATGCAGCTCACGGGGCAATTCCTAGCGCAGAGGGTGCAGCCCATGCACTTCGCCGGGTCGATGACGTACTGCATAAGGGATTTGCAGACGTGGGCGGGGCACTTCTTGTCGACGACGTGCGCCTCGTATTCCTCAGGGAAGTTGTTCATGGTCGAGAGGATCGGGTTCGCCGCGGTCTGGCCAAGGGCGCAGAGGGCGCCGTTTTTGATGACCGTGGCGAGGTCTTTCATCTCGTGGAGGGTCTCAGGGGTTCCCTGGCCGTGGGTGACGCGGCCGAGCATCTCGAAGAGCCTCTTGGTGCCGATGCGGCATTGCGAGCACTTTCCGCAGGATTCGCTGCAGATGAAGTCCATATAGAAGTGGGCGACGTCAACCATGCAGTTGTCCTCGTCCATGACGATGGCGCCGCCGGAACCCATCATGGATCCCTTGGCGACCAAGGTTTCGTAATCGATCGGGGTGTCGAGGTCTTTCGCGGTCAAGCATCCGCCGGAAGGACCGCCGGTCTGGATGGCCTTGAATTCCTTGCCGCCCGGGATGCCGCCGCCGATATCGTAGATAAGGGTGCGGAGGGTGGTGCCCATCGGAACCTCAACGAGGCCGACGTTATTGATCTTGCCGCCGAGGGCGAAGACCTTGGTTCCCTTGGAGCCTTCGGTGCCGTACTTGTTATAAGCCGCGGCGCCTTCGCGAAGGATATAGGGGATCTGAGCGAGGGTCTCGACGTTATTGACGCAGGTCGGCTTGCCCCAAAGTCCCTTGATGGCCGGGAACGGCGGACGGGGACGCGGCATGCCGCGCTTGCCCTCGATCGAATTGAGCAAAGCGGTCTCTTCGCCGCAGACGAACGCGCCGGCGCCGAGACGGAGATGGGCGCGGAAGGAGAAGTCGGTGCCAAGGATGTGGTCGCCGAGGAGTCCAACCTTTTCCATATCCTCAATCGCGCGCTGGAGACGGCTGACCGCGACCGGGTATTCGGCGCGGACATAGAAGTAACCTTCAGTGGCTCCGAACGCATAGCCTGCGATCATCATGCCCTCGATGACTTCGAAGGGGTTGCCTTCGAGGATCGAACGGTCCATGAATGCGCCGGGGTCGCCCTCGTCGCCGTTGCAGACGATGTATTTCTGGTCGGCTTGGATGTTGGCCGCGAACTGCCATTTGCGGGCGGTCGGGAATCCTCCGCCGCCACGGCCGCGGATACCCGAGGCCAAGACTTCGTCGATGACCTGTTGCGGGGTCATCGTGGTGAGGACTTTCTTGAGGCCTTTGAAGGCGTCGTAGCCGAGGGCTTCCTCAAGAAGGTCAGGATTGATGAGCGAGCAGCCGTGGAGGGCGATGCGGACTTGCTTCTTGTAGAAGTTGATGTCGTCCTGGCGCACGACCTTCTCGTGGGTTTGCGGGTCGACGTAGAGGAGTTCCTCGCAGACTTCGTGTCCGATGAGGTCCTTCTCGACGATCTTCCTGACGTCGGAGACTTTCACCGCGCGATATAGGGTGTCCTCCGGGAAGATCTTGACGAACGGGCCCTGGGAGCAGAATCCGAAGCAGCCGACGTGGTTGACGGTGACTTTGTCTTCGAGATTGTATTCCTTGATGAGCTTGCGGATTTCCTCTTCGATCGCGACGGAATCATTCGCGATGCAGCCGGTTCCTCCGCAGACGCAGACGGCGCGCTTGCCGCCTTCGCCGTTGATCTTGGCTTCGAATGCCTTAGTACAGGCGGAAATCTCTTTTTCGAGGATTTCTGGGGATGAGATTCTTTCCATTATGCAGCCGCCTCCTGAGCGCGGTATTCGGCGATGATCTTCTCAACATCGGCCGGGGTGACCTTCGGATAGACCTTGCCGTTGATGGACATGGCCGGGGCAAGGGCGCAGGCGCCGATGCAGCGGATGGCCTCGATGGTGAACAAGCCATCGTCGGTCGTCTCGCCAGGGCCGATCTTGAGCAGGGTCGAGAACTTGTCGATGACCTGCTGGGAGTTCTTGACGTAGCAAGCGGTCCCGAGGCAGATGCCGAGGACGTATTTTCCCTTGGGCTTGAGCGAGAAGAACGAATAGAACGTGACGACGCCATAGATCTCAGCGACGGGGATGCCCGTCTTCGCGGAGACGATTTCCTGAACCTCTAGCGGAATGTATCCATATTCCTTCTGGATCGCTGAGAGGATCATCATCAAAGGCGATGGCTCCGAAGCATACTTATCGCAAATAGCTTCGACACCTTTGACGACTTCTGGGCGAATTGCCATAGTACAACCTCCTTACAGTTGGTACTTAATACATTAAGTATTCTACGCGGAAAGCCTGCCAAACGATATAAAAAATGGCCTGAAAAAGTTAAGAAAAGTTAATATTTATCGGACTTTTTTCGACAGGAATTCACGCCCAATCGAATGAATCAGGAATTTAATACCGATTTACTGATTTAAAAATATTTTTCATTATTTGAATTCGCAGGCAAAAATACTGAGGGCTTTCCTGCGAGCCGTTATCGATTAGGGGCTAAGCCCCGTGGTAAAATGATGCAAAGGAGATGGCTCCCAATGGCAATTTACGACCTTTCCACAACCGATGAATTCCTAAACCTCTACAGGCAGCTCGAGGGGCTGCGGGCCAAAAGCGCTGAGGCGATAAGCTACCACGAGGCCAAGTACCATTCCGAGCTAGAGGAATTCCGGCGCATCAGGAACTACCTAAGCCACGAGGAATTCGGCGGTGGATATCCAGTCGCGGTCTCCTCGTCAGTCAACGAGAGGTTCAAAGCGATCCTCAAGAAGATGAAGGCCAAAGCATATGAGTTTGGGCATGTGCCTACGTTCATCACAAAGGACGCTACAGTCCTGTCCGCAGCGGAGTCGATGTCGAAAAACGGATACACGTATCTTCCGGTTTTGGAATCAGGGTGTTTAGTAGGCGTAGTGACTTCCGGCAGCATGCTCTCGCTCACCTATAGCGCGGAAATCGGAGATGACTTGATTGAAGAAAGAACAACGGTTGGGGAACGCATGGCCTATTTCGGACTCGAAACGCAGAAAGCGCGCTTCATGATCATGGGTAGGGACACCATGCTATCGGAAGCGGAAAAGGAATTCTCGTTGATCCGCAATGGCAAAAGGCTCGGCGCAATATTCATCACCGAAACAGGTAAGGCAAGCGAAAAGGTCCTACGGATATTAACGATATACGATGTTTTGGGCCAAAACGAATAAGGGGTCGCTTATCTTGGATCGTTCTCAAGCAGGAACGCCTTGATCTGCTCTCCCATTTTGACGAGCCAACGAACGGTCGAAAGACCATTTTCGAGCAGGACGTTCAAAGGGAATTCATCCCCGTTGAACGTCTTTTCCAATCTGATGACGGTCGGATAAAGCGATTTGCCCCAGTAATAATCGCGTGGGGCGTCGCTAGTCTCAGTTACAACGCAGCGCCACTTCAAGGCGGATACGGGCTTCGCGCAATAGATATAGACCACGTCCCCCACTTTCAGCTTTCTTTTCGTCGGCCATTCGAGTTCGCCATTAGAATCCTCAAAGCCTTTCTCAACATCGTACATCGCTGGGTTCGAAGGAAGCATCCAATAATCAGGGATGCGACGGTCGATGAAGCAATGGTCCCTTATGTCGATTAGGAGGTCTTTATAAGCGGAGGCTAACTTTGTTGCGAATCCTCCCGTCTGCTTCTGGTAACGGAAATTAGGGAATGGCTCTCCCGTATCAATATCGATGATATTCCCATCCACATCCCCCGTGGATTGGATTTTTATGGTCGCTTCAAAGCCATCGGCAATCGCGTGCTTCAAAACGAATTCGCCATCAATTTTAGCGAACCCGTATTCTTTGAGTTTTTTGGTCTGGCACTCATAACCAGAAAAGACGTTGGCTTCGATTTCCTGCATAAGGGAATCTTACCAACGTCTTTGATGCTTCGCAAAGTTTAGTCCATTAGGACCGTCGAATATGGCGCAAGGGTAAGCTTATTGCCGTCTAGCGTGGACTTGATGGCCATCGTGTCGATGTCCTCAAGGATCTTGGTGCCGGTAACGGTGATAATTTGGGTCTCATTCGAAAGGTTTGTATATACCTTTACACAATCGTTGCCATCAGCAACCTGATACGCAACAACCTGATCACTCTCGTTATCGATTCCGTCCATAAGCGAGGTAGCAAGACCATGTTTGAAGCAAGGGTAGCCATTGCGTGCATTAGCAACCTTCTTATAGTGATTGGTCAAGCTTCGCGGAGTGGCAAGATTATCGTACGCTCCTTCCTCGACTTGAGTGTAATTCGCTAAATCCGGGCGGGTTTTGTCGGGGAATTTGCATTCTCCAGCCTTTTCGGTTTTGGACCAGATCATCGGCAGGCGACGCTTCACGTCATTATTGTCGCCGCTCCCGCGAACGCCCCAAAGCTGAATCTCCTCGCCATAATAAATCCAAGTATCCCCGGGGAGCAGCAGTTCAAGTGAAGCGGCAAGTTTTGCATCTTCAAGCGTCGAAAACTTAACACGGTCTTTATCGTGGTTTGATAAGAAGTAGCTCGTATATCCGTTTGGATTACGATCCTTAACCCTCTTTTCGAACGCAACAAGATCGTCTACGAAATTCGAAGCCTTGCAATACCCTTTGGCCCCGTTCACGATATTAGGGCAGCCGTCGAAGCGGAAAAACGATTGCACCTCTGACTCATAGTAATTCAGCGTGATAGCATCCGTTTCCCAGTCTTCGCCCACCATATAGAAATTGGTGTCATACTTCCGCGCTGATTCCATCAGGAAATTCAAGAATTCTTGATTCTTTGCAACGTTGCCAAGATAGAAGTACTTTACCGCATCGAGTCTGAAACCTTTGACACCGTGATCGTTCACCCAAAAGCGAATGACGTTTTCGATTTCGCTTCTGAGGGATTCACAGTCGAGATTCAAATCAGGCATCGATTGATCGAACTGCCCTTCATAATACACGCCGCCACGATAGTGGTATTTATCCAAAGAAGTCTCCGACCAGTTATACCAATCTTGTTTGGAAGACTCTCCTGTAACATTATTAACGTAGTCCTGATATGACTGTGTGAACCAAGGATTCTGATTCGAAGTGTGGTTTAGAACCATGTCGATCATTATGTCAATGCCATAGTTTTCGGCGGACTCGACAAGCGCATCGAAATCATCCATCGTCCCATAATCGGGGTTCACCGAATAATAATCAGCTACATCATAGCCGTGATAAGAAGGCGATTCATGGATGGGGAGAAGCCACAGTGTTTTGACGCCGAGATCCTTGAGGTATGGAAGCTTGTCTTTCACACCAAGAAGATCGCCAGTCCCATCGCCATCATGGTCATAGAACGAGCGGACGAATATCTCGTAATTGACCGATCCATTCGCGTTCGTATTAGCGGCGTTGAAAGAGTAATTGCCATCGCCTGGCTCCGCCCCTTCGGAGGAGGAGCCAGCGGGCTGTTGTTGGCCGCAAGACGTTGCGGCAATTATAGCTAAAAGCGCTACGCAGGACTTTATTTTCATAGGACGATGTTAAGCATGAAGTCGTCGACGTCACCCCAGGAGCCGGATTCATTCGCAAATAAATGGATGCCGACAGTAATCTTTTGGCTCGGATCAAGTTCGAGACCCTCAATCAAGAACGTGCCATTTTCATAAGTCTTAGAATAACCGGTGAATTTGGCATCGACTTTCTTCACGATCTCGTCGTTAACCTTCACATAGCCATAGATGTCCTGCTTTTCGGGGTCGGGTGTACCGGAGGCAATACCGCCCATGAGGCAGAAGGAATACTTATATGTTCCCGCGGTCTCGATCGTCACATCCTGTTCCATATCGAAGCCAGCGGTATTGGACGCGCTAGCCCAGAAGTGATATGCAAAGTCTCCGCTCTTTGGATTCTCGTTGGTGATTTCGTTCTTGTAGGAATCGCCAATCTTATCGGCGTTGCGCTTCGTAACATGCCAGGGATCGATGCCATCTTCAAAGGAATAATTCTGGATGAAATTATATTCAAGGACATGGAGCGTTAGTTCCACGTCAAAGCCATCGGACACGCCTTTGATGTAGTACGTGTTATTTCCAGCAGCACGGGCTTGCTCAAGGTCAAATGCATCCCAGGTGACGGGAACGGCTTTTCTACTGTTGTCGTTATAAATAAGGTTGACGGTGGAAGGAAGTTGGAACGCGCTATCATAGGTGTACATCGTAGCGACGGGGTTTTCCACGCCATCAGCGCGGAGTTCAGTCACATTTCCTTCAGCCATCATGCCGAAGACCTTCAAGGATTCAAGAACTTTTCCGTTTTTGTCAAAGAAGCACTGGTTGTCGACCGCGGATCCACCGTTATAACCAGCGTCTTCGCTTTCATAACTTGCTGAATATTCCGAGGTCCAGCCGCTTCCATATTCTTTCCATTTCTCAACGTTCTCTTCCCAGGAATTGGTTCCAACGCTAATCCACGTTCCTTCCCAGTAGCAAACGCCAATACCGCTGTTGTTGGTTCTGTTCACAATGGTATCGGTCAAATTGCGCATGTGGTTAGCTTGGCCGGATAACGTGAATGGATACTCCCCGGAAGCAGATTCGCCGATTGTATTGCCATAGAAGTCAGTATCTTCATTGGTATTCGCATAGCTTGTTTCCAGAACCATCGTCTTCTTGCCGTACTCGCCAGCGATTTTGGTGAGAATAGAAGAAAGATTATCCAAGGTGCCGTGCCAATATGGATAGTAAGAGGTGCCAAATACGTCGTAATCAAGCTCGTAATAAGCGAGTTTGCTCGCCCAGTTCTCGTAATTCTGCGGTTTCTCGGGGTTCGCAAAGTGAACAGCGACCAGCGCATCCGGGAAAACCTCTCTGGTAGCCCGGCTTCCGCCGTCCATGATTCTCCAGCGATTAAGCCAAGTGGTTTCGCCAGCAATGCCGTTATTGGTTTCGTTGCCCACTTGGACCATGCCCACATCGATTTTGGCGTCTTTCAAAAGCTGAAGCGACTGCTTTGTATATTCGTAGCACGCCTCTCCTTTTTCCTCGGCAGACATATTAGCCCAGGCTTTTGGGGCTTGATATTTTGCAGGATCGGCCCAGAAATCGCTGTAATGGAAATCGACCAATAGTTTCATCCCCGCTTTTGTTGCACGAAGTCCAATCTCTTTTGCAACGTTGATATCGCAATTACCGCCACCGTAACCATGGCCTTCGGCATCAAAAGGATCGTTCCATACGCGAACTCGAATATAGTTCACCCCATTATGGGAAAGAATCTCGAAAACGTCCTTCTCCGAGCCATCGAAGTCATAGAATTTAACGCCAGACTTCTCAAGTGACGGAACGCTACTCGCGTCCATACCGAAGATAAAGTCATTTGGCAGATTGTCGACTTTTTTCACATACAAAGATTCAGACGATACTTTGTTTTTGGGTGCCGCCTGGCTGCTTGTGGCATCCGTAGATCCGCTTGTAGAATCAGTGGACACGCTTGTGCCTCCACATGCTGCAAGGGCAAATACTGAGAAAAGTAACGAAATATGTTTTGCTAGTCCTTTCATGGATTGTCTCCTAAATGTTCCACCTATTTTAGGTAATAGAAACCGATAATTCAATCAAGCATAAACGACGCAGGGATATCGTTTTTCATAATGCAATGCGTTTTTGCTCAATCGTATTTCGCTTCTTGGCGTTCATAGAGGTATGGGAACGCAAAGAAAAACGCAGCTACGCTAACCACGAAGAACGAAACGTTGATTAGGACGAGGCGCAATGAATATGGGAGCTCGCTACCAAATAAGCCTAGCGATGGATTGAAAAAGATGACGCAACTGTATGCCCCAATTGCAGAAAAAAGAACAGCAAATACAACGCAAACCATCTTTGCGGTAAAGCTAGGTACCTTCTGGTCATCTGCGTAGAACATCAAAGTTCTCATAATCATCGACTTTTTCTTCATTAGCATTCGTATTACAAACGTTGAAAGCGTAAATGCAATGATGCCGTGGAAGAAGGCATACACAATCGCTAAGACTTCATCAACAGAGCTTCCGACTGCCGCTAAATGAATAAAACAAAAAGCGATGCTCACTGCATCGGCTACGAAAAACAGTAACCCATCAATGAGCATCGCGATATTGTGAATCTTCATTCCGCGCGACACGTGTCACTCCTTTTCAGAGAAAGCGAATAGCGCGGGAAGGGCATTCCCTTCATAGTCGAAGAGGGTTTGGTTGGCCCATTCGTTACGGGTCTCCTTCTTCTCTTCGTGGATGTATTTTTGGCCAGGTTTGGAAGCCCAACAAATCCTGCCACCCATCGGGAGCCAGAAGGGTTCCCAATAGCAAACGCCGAGGACGTGATGCTCTTTTGCGCGGCGAAGCATCTCCTCAATGAACGCCTTTTGCCCTTCTTTGGTAAAAGGATAAGGCATCTTGACGGCGGGGTCTGGTGTCGCAATCACGAGCTGGTCCTCTTTGGCATCAGGCAGATAGTCTTCCACGGTCCAAGCATAGCCTAGTTCCGTGATCATGACTTCTTTGCCATAACGGGCCTTGCACATGTCGACGTTAGCGTATAGCTCGTCGAAGGAATGGTGCCAGAAGGGATAATACGACATGCCGATGACGTCGAATTCGATGCCATGGGCAACCAATTGATCGAAGTACTCCTGATAGACTTCCTGATCGTAGCTACGCTCCAAATGGATGATGATCTTGATGTTCGGGAAAGCTTCCTTCGCAGCTTTGACACCAGCGGCAAGGAAACGGCAAAGGGAATCGTAGCCAGTGCTAGGCTTGACATCGCGATCGATTTTGCCAAGCGGCCAGAGCATGCCGTTGGTGATTTCGTTGCCGATTTGGACATAGGCGACATCAATCCCTTCGCGCTTGGCGTGCATCAAAACCTGATAAGTATAGTCATGGAGTTTCTCCGCAACCGCGGCCTCATCAAGGCCTAGCCAATCCTTGGGGATGAATTGCTTTTGGGGATCAACCCAGAAGTCGCTGTAATGGAAATCAAGCAAGACGTCATAGCCATGCTCTTTGCTCATTTTGGCGAGCTTGATCACCGCATTTTCATCACACATCCCCCCTAAATAGGGATTTCCGTCGTCGTCATAAGGACGATTCCAAACGCGGATGCGAGACAAGCTGACCCCGTTTTCGCGACATAGGTCAAGCGGATTCACTTCCTTGCCATTAGCAAAGTAGCGAGCGCCAAGCGCCTCTTCTTCGAGTTGGCTCGAGAAGTCGATTCCGAGAATCACTTCTTGTCTCCTTTATAGGTCTCGGTTTTGATGTCTTCATCATCTTCGCCGAAATCGATGACGCGCTGATCAATGAGCTTATAGCGGTAACGCGCCTGCTGGTTCAAACGGAGAACATCTTCCTCGGTGCCGCGGAATCCGCAGCGGAGGCAATAGAATTCGTTCTTCTCGGGGTCGAAGAACATATCCATATCGATATCGCGCATGAAGCACGACGGGCAGCGGTAGTTTAGTCTGCCTTTGCTAGATTGAGCCATGTGGTGAACTCTCCTTCCTTAAGTGCCTTCTTCGCGGCGATGCGGAAGATCGGCGAGAACGCGATGCCTTCTTCGACGTCAAGCGAATCAACGTCTTCGCCGCACATCGAGACTTTGGTCTGGATGTCGGGGATGATGACCTCGGCCACCTTCGCGTGGGCAACCTCGATCTTCTTTCCCTTATAGTCGTAAGGCATTTCCTGATCGTCCACGCGGAGTTTCACGGTGGACATATCCTGCTGGTATTCGTTGTTGCCATAGCCAGCGGTGATGTATTCCTCGAAGGTGACTTCGCCTTTGGGGGCCTTTAGGAGCTTCCTCTTGATCTCGAGGGTTCCTTTCCCTTTGAGGAAGGTGTAGGTCGATTCAATGACGATCTCTTCACCAGCGAGGACGACGCTCACGGGCTTCGTAACTAGCGACACGCCCCTCTCGGTTTTGCTGAATTTGGCTTTCGTGCGGGTAAGGCAGAGGTCGACGGATTCGCCGCCATAGCTGACCTTGCAGGACTTAACGGTGCCAGCTCCGGCGTAGTGGGTGAAGAAGCCGGCCCTGTAGTTAGCCTGAATGAGGTAAGGGTAGGTCGCGTCATAGACATGATCTGTGCCGATGCCGACCTCGAACGGAATGCGGGCGGCATAGGGGCGAAGGTCGATCATCGCGCCGCCTTGGTTGAAGTCGAGGCAGGTGCGCATGTAGGGATCGACGTACCAGAACTGCTCTTTGTTGGAGCCGTAGAGGATATCCTTCCAAAGGGCGCATTCGGGGGTCGCGTAATCCGGATGGGATTCGCGGTAGAAATCCGCGAATTCGGACATGGTCATGTCGCGGAGCTTGCCTTCCTTCTTGAGGTCGCCATAGTACTTCATGCCATCCTCATAGGATTGCCTCAATAATTCATACGGAGCTTCCCAGCGGCCCATCTTATTGAGCCAGCCAGGTCCGACGAACATCATGTTATAGGCATAGCCATCGTTGTATTTGGCAAGGTGGCGGTACTCGTCGATTAGATTATATAGATAAGGGAAGTGCCAGCCTTTCTCATCCTTATAATAGATCATGCCGCGGATGACGTTCTGCGGATGGGTGCCGAAGTTCGAGCCGTTGCCATCGAAGCAGGCGAGAAGATCGCGGGAAAGGTGCGGGATAGCGACGATTCCGGAATCATCCTCTTTGCTGGAGGCAGGGCAATGGGAGTTGATCTTGGACGGGATCCAAGGGTTCCACGGGCCGCCATCGAGGAAGGTGTACCAGGAGTTATTGCAGGTATGGTAGGCTTTCGAGCCTTCCTCCCAGCAAGTCGCGATGGCGCATTTGACGGAAGGATACTTTTCTTTGATGTAGTTGATGGTATAGGCATCGAGGAAGTAGGAGCCGGTGGATTCGGGATAGAAGCCGAATTTCTCGTAGAACATCGAGAACACGTCATCGACGATCGCGCGCTTATCCTCTTTAGAGAACATCCAGATGCAGAAGTCCTCGGTTTTGTATTTGTCCTTGAACTGCTTGCAGGGGAGACCGAGGAGGGAGAGGGCGATTTCGTCGCCATATTTCTCGTGGTGCTCCTTCGCGGTTTTCACGATCAGGTCATTGAAAAGCGACGCATAGGTGATGTGGATGGTGGTCTTCAGGCCATTCTTGTGCGCGCATTCCTGCTGGAATAGGAAGATGTCTAATGATTCTTCCGAGACCGCTTTGGCCTTTTTGCCCCCGCTTCTCTCCGCGTATTCCGGGGAAAGCTCGGGGCGATGGATGATGTTTACGACGAATTGATTGTCCATAATATATATCCTTTATTTATTGATTAGCGTTAGTGACCGCGTTTGGGACATCCGCCTCTTTATAAAAATTTATTTGAGTTTGATATGGGATGAACACGGTCCCGTTTTCAGAATTGGATTCCACTCGGCAAAGATCGCATACCTTCACCGACCATTTGCCATTGTCATATAGTAGGTAATCGTAATATTTGAACGCGGTACGGAACTGATACCCAACATCGACGAATGCATCCGTCAGTTCGGATCGATGCAATCCGTCAAAGATCATAACATAGAAGGGTGCTTTTCCATTGGTTGGTGGCACATACCCGTGAACTATTTCATCAAAGTCTATCTCGGGCAGAATCGAATCCGCCTTTAAATATTCGTCAATCTCTTTTTTCGGTACATCGGAAGAAAAGGAATAGCCATCCGCTATGTAGTCTCTAGCCCATTGTGGGTACATTGATAGATCTCTGCCGCAACTAGAAAGCCCAATTGACATTATTGCTGCAGCAAGTACAAATCTTTTTTTCATCGGTCCTTAGATTATAGAGGAATCGTTTTGCTTTTCTCAAGAACAAGCAGGGCTCCAATTGCGTTAAAACTGGCCTAGCAGAAAACCATTTTACACCCTTAATCGCACTATACAAATGTTTCAAACATACAGCGCGTCCTCACTTGACTTTGGCGCCCTTCAAAACTATCATGAGAAATCAAGGAGATCTTTTTATCTATGAAGGGTTTGCATTTTATGCCCCTTGTCGGGTTGGCCGCTAGCGCGATGTTGGTTATGTCGTGCTCGGGTGGCGCTCACGCCGATAATAGGGACACCGTTGAGTTTGGTTATTATCCCCAGGCTCGAGTCAGCGACGAGACTCTAGTTGCCGCTCTTAATGGCGCGGCCGGCGCCGTTCCGACAGTAGACAATGACAATGGCTGGACAGATTTTGGCTATTATAAAGCTTCAACTCGTGCCAAAATCATGTGGTATCGTGATATCGATCATGATGGCGCGAAATACCGCGGAGTCCACATGATCAGCTATCGTCCTAGGCAAACTAATTTAGGTAGTGCAACGATTTCAACCGTTCAAGACAACAACGGTTATATGCTTCAATCGGAAGGGGAAAACCTTATCCCACAGACCTTCTGGTTCAAATATGAGCCAATAAAGTGGGCCGTCTTTGACAAAGACGATGGGAAAAATGCTAAGTTGCTCGTCGCTCGCATCGCACTTGACGCGCAGGAATTCAACCACACCGCCGTCGCAAACGACTACGACTATACGGCATCCTTTATCCGCACTTGGTTGAACGATACGTTCTTCAACACCAGCTTCTCCGATGCAGAAAAAGGAAAAATCCTGACAACCGCTGTCGATAATTCCGAATCACAAACTTCGAACTTCGACATCGAGCACAGCAACTATGGATTCGAAACCACGAACGACAAGGTATTCTTGCTGAGTTTCCAGGAGGTAATGAAATACCTTCCGGCGGAGGCTTCAAGGGTTCGTTTCTCTTCCGACTACGCGAAATGCCAAGGCGTATTTACGGATGGCATGAAGTCAGATTCCGATTTATACGATGATAAGAAAATTACATCAGACGCTGAAGAAGAGCCAGACTCCGAAGAGGCGGCTGCCGAAGAAGAATCATCGGAAGAAGCCGTTTCCGGCGAAGTCGGATCGACCGAGTGGTGGCTCCGTTCCCCCTCTCCTTCGAAAACAACGTACAACGTGTGGAGAATTCGCAGCACCGGCGCATTCGATCTCAAAATGACAAATCACACTGAATACGGCATCATTCCCGCTATTTGGGTGAACAATTAATTATCAATCCTAAAGCAATGGCCTTATCCGCTATTGCTTTTTGTTATTGAGAGCAGTCTTATGGCAGCGTCTGTCAACATAGATCTGCCCAAAGCAAAACAAATAGATTCTTGCACGATTACGCAATATAATGATTACCATAAATTACACGAACGCATTTACGCTCTCTCGTAAGTTAGGGGCGATGGTTGCCGTGCCTTCGTGTCCATTTTCACGATAGCGAGCCGTTTTAAGTACAAATGGCTCAATGGGAGGAGAAAAATGAAAAAACGTCATGCACTCTTGTTGGCTTCTTTTTTGACGGCAGGCGTTATAGCTGCAGGTATTCCGGCCTATCATTTCAGCAGCATTGAACATCAGCAAGCCTTGGCACCCGACGTAGTTGACTATGACACCCCCGCCGTAGGCACAGCGAAAGACCTACTGCTTGTGGCGGATGACGAGCCTCAATATGATGTAACGAAAGTCATCCTTCACTATACAGCCGATGTCGCCGTTGAAAGTCTGAGGTTCTACATCTGGGCCAGCGGAATAAGCGGCGTTGAATATGAAGCCGATAGCATATCGGCCGATGGCAAATCAATGATGATCACCTTGGATTTTGTCGAAGACGCAAGATTCAAAAGGTTTGCCGGACTTGATGGCATGTCTTTCATCATCAAAACCGCAGGAACTTGGCAAGGGCAATCGGAAGATACCTATCTTGATTATTCTTTGTTCCCGCCCGTCGATACCGTCGTTGAAGTGTGGTCAATTCCTGGAGAAGGCAACTCGATCGAAATCTACGCCACCGAAGAGGAGACGAAGATGGATAAAATCGTGACAGCTCAGTTCAGCAACTGGCAGGAAATCACGGTAAAGAGCACTATTGAGCCATCCAGCTGGGCGCTGTACGCTTTCACCGCCTCTTACCTAAAGAGCGATGGGCTCATTCAGAAGAACACAAAGGCTAATTACCTTTTGAAATCCGGAACCGAACTAAAGGACGTGCAGCAAGTTAATGGCGGCGTGTCTTTCAAGATACCCCTTCGCTATCTAGTCCACCCTAATATCCGTTATGTCCTCGAAGCAGTCTTCCCAACAAAGCCGGACAAGAATATGTCGAAAAACATAGGCTTCGAGCTTCTCTACAACACCGAGCGTTTCGAAAAGTACTACACGTACAAAGGGGATGACCTCGGTGCCATCACAAACGACACGTCCACCACCTTTAAAGTGTGGGCGCCAACCGCGACGAAGATGTTGCTTTATCTATACATGAAAGGAACCCCGGCGAATCTATTAGACGCGTCCGGGCAGCCTGGCAGTAACAACCGATTCGAAATCCAAATGTCCTACCAAGAGGGCGGCGTGTGGACCTATACCCACAAATCAAAGATGTACGGCTATTACTACACCTACTTTGTCACTGGACAAAACGGAAACTATGAGGTCGTTGACCCATATGCCAAGGCCTGCGGCATAAATGGCGTCCGCGGCGCAGTGGTAGATTGGTCCGAGACCAACCCTGAAGGATGGGAAGAAATTCCGGAGGTTTGGGACGGAGCAGAAGGCTATGACATTGAGTCGAGGAACGAGCTGAGCGTTTATGAAGTTCACGTTCGCGATTTAACCGAAGACGAGACGTGGATAGGCGAATCAAAGCGCGGCACGTATAGCGCGTTTGCCGAAAAAGGCACTACATTCACCAAAGATGAAAAAACTGTCAAAACTGGTTTTGATCACATCGAAGAGCTTGGCGTGAAAGCCGTTCAGTTGCTGCCCGTATTCGATCACGATAACGACGAAACGGACCCCGATGATTACAACTGGGGTTACAATCCGTTGAACTATAACTGCGTCGAAGGCGCATACTCCACCAATCCATACGATGCCACAGCCCGAATCATCGAATACAAGTCTCTAATCAGAGATTATGCCAGCAATGCAAACCATACTCGCGTCATTATGGACGTTGTCTATAACCACGTTTCTTCGGCTCCCGGAAGCAACTTCGCAAAGCTAATGCCGAGATATTATTTCCGTCACGCTGCGGACTGGTCTTATTACAATGGTTCGGGATGCGGAAACGAAGTCCGTTCCGAAGCTCCGATGATGCGCAAATTCATCATTGATTCGCTTTGCTTCTGGGCAAGCGAATACAAGATAAAAGGGTTCCGTTTCGACCTGATGGGTCTCATCGATTGTGAAACTCTAAAGCAAGCCGCAACAGCTCTATATCAAATCGATCCCGATATCGTAATGTATGGCGAAGGCTGGCGCGGAGATGGCGATTCTTTCCACGGCCAAGGTATTGCTGCCGAGACCGGAAAGGCGTATTCCGAGCTTTATGGAACCGAATCTAGGGTACCCGTGGGCGCGTTTAACGATACTGGGCGAAACGCTCTTCGCGGCGGAAATGATGCCGGATGGGGGTCAACAAGCGCTCTTCCAGGCAAGGGCTATATGCAAAACAGCAGCGTATCTGGCGATGATGCAGGTGCAATTTCAGATATGATTCTCGGCTACCATAAGGGTCAAGGTGGAAACCCCGAACAATGCGTAAACTACGCTTCATGCCATGACAACTGGACCTTATTCGACCAACTAAATCTCACCTATGGCGATTCCGTTGAACCCAGTTTCACCCGCGTTGCCGATGCATCCGTCGCAGCGTTATCCGTTATTATGGTTTCAAACGGCATCGCGTTCATCCAAGGAGGAGACGAATTCTTCCGTTCAAAAGTTCTAAACGCCGAGGACATCGAAGAAGTGGAATCGACCACCTACGAATCCAAGTACGGGAAGTACTATTCCCACAACTCCTACAACTCCCCTGCCCATGTGAACTCCTTTAAATGGGATAGGAAAATATCCGTAGGAGACGTCGACACCTCCGCATACTACGAAAAGATCGTGGAAGCCGTAAAACTGCATACGTCCCTTCCGAAATTCACCTATGGCCACGTTCCGCACTCTGGCCAAACCACCTCGGGCGGAAATATAGTTGGCAACACCTATTGGGCTGGGAATAACAAGGCCAACAATACGTATAATGGCGCTTGCGGATTCCAACTCGATGAGTATTTCATCTTCCTCGCTGGAGCAAATTGGGGATACATTTCCTTTGGCGATGTGCCTCAATCCGAGCTCGTCTTCTCGTCCGGATCATATGAATACGATAACAACAACGGAACGGTGAATGTTGGAAATTACGACGCTAACACCGGTGGTTCTATTGCCATCTTCAAGCGTAATAAGTAAGGAGAAATGCCATGACAAAAATAATCAAAATCGCCATATTGCTTTCCTCTTCCGGGCTTTTGGCTTCGTGCGCATCGGCCGAATCGGCCTCTTACGACCAGTCAATACAAGCTAGCTCGCCCGAAGAACTTATTTCGTCTATCGAGCCAGCGTCTAGCGAGCCAGATACGACTCAGGAGGTGACCGTCGATTTCTACATCGATTACAACACATACACCGCCGATGTGCGCCATCCTTACCAAACGCAAGTCATCAAAAACGGGGAAAAATTAACTAAGCCCGAAGATCCGGAAGCCCCATTCAGTGATTTCCCCGTGTTCCTCGGCTGGGCACCTTTTGCTTTGATCGAAGACCCGGATTTACTGTGGGACTTCGACAAAGACATTGTAAATATAAAGGGAGACGAAATGCTTATGTTTGGCATTTGGGATGCAAAGGAGTAATAAATTATGAACAAGAAGCCAGTTTTTGTATTATCCGCTTTATCGGCAATCTTGCTTGCCTCATGTGGCGGCGCAGCGAGTCATGAAAGCTCTGTTTCGTCCGATCAGCCAAGCATCGAGCCGATATCTGAAGCGCCATCAATCGCAAGTTCGGAGGAAGACACTTCGAACAGCAAAATAGTAAGACTCCACTATTTCCGCCCGGACGGCGCTTATACCGACTGGGACGTTTGGGGATGGGACCTCGGAAACAACCTAGGAGGTGCCTCATATAAGTTCACGGGCCAAGACGATTACGGTGTCTATGCGCCAATCGATCTCGCCAAAGTAAATCCTAACGGCGAGGTCTCAACATTGGGCTTTATTGTCAGAAAGGGCGGTGATTCTTGGACCGCGAAAGACGTTAGCCAAGACCGCAGTTTTGACGTTAGCAGCGTTCAGGTCGGCACGCCGTTCGACGTTTACGTTAAAAGTGGCGTCTCGACGATCTTTTACAACGCCGATGACGCGCTGAAGTCCACCATTAAATCAGCGAAGTTCGATCAATCCTCGCTATCCAAAATCCATTTGAGCTTCGAGGGGGATCTCACGGAGGTTGACCCTTCTCGCCTAACCATAAAAATCAACGGAGAGTCCACATCGAAATATAGCCTTGGGACATTTACAGCTTCTTCCAAAAAAATCGATGTTAATCTCGACGATCCTGCCAAGGTAACAGATACAGTTGAAGTGTCCTATAAATTCGACGATTCCTGGACTGACAGCAAAAAAGTGTCAATTTTCGATTATCTTGGAGGAACCGCATTTAACGCAGAATTCTATTACGATGGAGATGATCTGGGGGCGCACTTAAACGACGAGAATGCGCCGACCGCTACAATTTTCAAACTTTGGGCGCCAACAAGCACCAAAGTGCTGCTAAACATTTACAACACGGGCGACTATCGCACGGAGCCCGACCCTGCAAGCACTTACGAGATGACCCTTGGAGAAAAGGGGGTTTGGTCGTATACCGTTGGTGAGAACCTTGCGAATAAGTATTACACATATACGGTTACGAATTCGGCAGGAACCAACGAAGCAGTCGACCCGTACGCGAAATCCGCCGGTCTCAACGGCATGCGTGGGATGATTGTCAACTTCTCCGAAATTAATTCCAACCTCGCTGGCTGGGAACAAGACACCATCCCCGACAATGCTCCAAATGCCGTCGATTCGTCCATCTATGAAATCCATATCCGCGATATGACGATCAACCCTAATTCAGGCGTTGAGCATCCAGGTACCTTCCTTGGTCTCGCCGAAAAGGGAACCTTCTACCAGGAAGGCGACAAAACCGTGTCGACTGGTCTTGATCATCTTCACGATCTCGGAATCACCACCGTCCAGATTCAGCCCTTCTACGATTACAAGTCTGTCGATGAGGCAAATGTCAAGACGACGATGGACGACGATAATTACAACTGGGGCTACGATCCGCAGAACTACAACTGCCTCGAAGGAAGCTATTCCACGAACCCCGTGGATGGGAAAACGAGGATTTCCGAGTTCAAGCAAATGGTCCTCGCGATGCATTCCTACGGTATTGGAATCAATATGGACGTGGTCTATAACCACACCTATGAGACGCTCAATTCCAACTTTGGGCTCATTGTTCCCGATTACTATTACAGAATTGACGGCAATGGCAGTTACCTGAACGGATCTGGGTGCGGCAATGAGGTGGCATCAAATCACGGCATGGTTCGAAAATTCATCATCGACAGCACCAAATTCTGGGCAAGCGAATATCACCTGTCGGGCTTCCGTTTCGACCTCATGGGTCTTGAAGATAACCAAACCATGATTGACGTCTATCAGTCTCTGCAGGAGATCAGCCCGCTTATCCGCGTCTATGGGGAACCTTGGACCGGTGGGTCATGCGGCTTATCGACGGGGACAAGTTCCACCTCGCTTTCGAGCCAGCAAACCCTGCAGGCATCGCTCGGCCAAGAATTCTTTGCCGGAAACGGTGTCTACGTTGGTGCATTTAACGACAACCTAAGGGACGGCGTTAAGGGATCCGTCTTCCAGGAGAACGGAAAATGGACCGGCGGCTGGGTTCAAGGCAACAACAATATTGGCTACCAAAAAATCGAGGCTGGCATTAAGGGCGTTTTCTCCCTTTCAACCATTAAAAACCCTGAGCCGGGGCAAGTACTTCAATACGTTTCTTGTCACGACAACAACACTTTGCACGATCAGTTGATTCAAACGAATACCAACAATCGCAACCTAATAGACATGGTGACGCAGTGCCAATCCCTTGTTTTCACCTGTCAAGGCGTTCCCTTCTTCCAAGAGGGCGACGACTTCATGCGCAGCAAGGCGTATGAAAACGAAAAGGGCGAAACCGTCTACGAGCACAACTCCTACATCTCCGGCGATTCGGTCAACAATATGGACTACGCGCTCAAGCTTCAAAACATCGAAGTGTTCAAAGAGTTCCAGGAAATCATTAGTTTACGCAAAAACACCGCGGAATTCAGATTGCCATCCAAGAGCGAAATTGCTGAAAAGGTGAAGGACGTGAGCGTATATTCGCGTCAAAACAACCCATCGGCCAACGTCTCTTTCGTCATCGATAACACGGCCGATAATGGGGCGTTCCTCAAAATCATCCACTGTCTTAATGCCGCGGATTTCGATCTTGGGGATGAAAATTATCGCGTCATCTATTCCAACAAGGACGGCGCGCCTACTGGCGTAATTACCGGTTCGATTTCTCTGGCTGACAACCAATCTGTTGTGCTCCAAAGAATATAGTTGACGCCGAGGCCACGCTTGCAAGCCCTGCAAGCGTGGTTTTCTTATTTGTTCTCAGGTGCTTTGAAGGAAATATCTTCGACAACAAGATAGTTTTCTTTTATCGCCTGAAGGGGTTGCTTGTTGCAAACGCTTACATTGAGTATTAGAATTTTCATATCGAAAAAAGGGTTTAATAGCATTTCGTCATGAATGTTGTTTGTTCCCCATCAATTAATTGAAAGGAGTTTATTTGATGAAAAAATTTATGATCGGTGGCTTTGCTAGCGCTTTGCTTGTCCTTGCGGCCTGCGGCGGCGGCGCCACCTCTTCCACCCCCGCTGGAGGTTCTTCTACCCCCGCTGGAGGTTCTTCTACCCCCGCAGCTTCTAGCGCAGTAGAAGTCAAGGTTTGGGTCGCGAACGAAATTGTCGCCCTAACCAAAACACAACTCGGCGAAGCTAAGAAAGCGCTTGAAGCTGAACTAGGCGACGGCACCACCATCAACTACACCGTCAACCCCGTTGGCGAAGGCGACGCTGCCGGCAACATGATCACCGACGTAGAGTCCGGTGCCGATATCTTCGGCTTTGCTCAGGACCAGCTTGCTCGTCTTTACACTGCCGGTGCTCTCACCGAAGTGAGTGGCGCTGCTGCCGAGACGATTCAGACAGCAAACGATTCTGGCGCACTTAGAGCTGCTACCTTTGGCGGAAAAGTCGTCGCATACCCGATGACCTCCGACAACGGTTACTTCCTCTATTACGACACCTCTGTCTTCTCCGCTGATGATGTAAAAGATTGGGGAACCCTCCTTGCCAAGGCCGAACAGGCTCAGAAGTATGTTTACTTTAATGGGACCAGCGCCTGGTACAACTTCGGCTTCTTCTACGGTGCCGGTGCTGACTCCATTTGGACCACTAATGCCGCCGGTAAGTTCACCGCCCACGAGGACACCTACGCAACTAAGGGTCTCGCTGGTGCAAAAGCACTCTTGAAACTCGTTACCAACCCTCAATACGTCGACCGCTCCGTCGCTTCAGGCTTCGTTGGAAAAGCCACCGAAGGCGAAGGCGAAGAAGCTCACGAAATCGAAGTTCCGACCGCCTGTGCTGTCGTTTCCGGCACCTGGGACTACAATACCGCTAAGGCAGCCCTTGGCGACAGGCTCGGTGCGACCGCTCTTCCGTCATTCACCGTGGATGGAAAGACCTATCACACTGGATCTTTCTCCGGCAATAAGCTGATTGGCGTCAAGCCTCAGAAAGATGCGAAGAAGACCGCAATCTGCCAGCGCACTGCCCAGTATCTAACCGGCGAAGTCTGCCAGCTTCAAAGGTTCGAAGAAGTTGCATGGGGACCCTCCAACAAGGTCGCTGCTGCCAACCAAAAAGTCACCGCTAACCCCGCTTTGGCCGCTCTTGCTGCCCAAAACGAATACGCTAAGCCTCAGGGCCAGTTCCCTGGCGGATGGTGGAATACCGCTGGTGCCATCGGTGCTTCCTTGAAAGACCTTGGTGCTAACGCGACCGACGCGCAGATTCAGGCTGTTCTAGACACCTATGCAGACGGCCTCGACACATTGCTTGACAAATAAGTCAAGTACTGAATCGGCCTTTCGCCAATAATCGCAGGGGCCGGTGGAAATTTCTACCGGCCCCTTTCCTCTAATAGGAGAGAATATGGAAAAACTCGACAGTTTAGAATACTTGCATCTAAACAAATGGCAAAGATTCACGTATAACCTCGCGCTTTTCTTTACTTCCATTCCTGGCTTTTTTAAAAACCTGTTCCTAGCAATTGGACGGTTCTTCAAAAAACTTGGTTTGGGAATCGCCAATTTCTTTAGAAACATTGTTCTATTTTTCATTCATGGCGATTGGAAAACAAAAGTCTCCTACGTTATCATGGGCTTCGGGAGCATTCTTCGTGGCCAGTGGTTGCGCGGACTTCTATTCCTCGCCATGGAAGCGGCTTTTATCCTCTACATGGTCTTCTTCGGCGGGCAATATCTTGCCTCGCTGGGAAATCTAGGCAAACTTGGAGCCACTACCGAGGAAGTTTGCGTTTTGGGTGAGTGCGCTCCAACGACAACCTATCATGACCAATCGTTCCTCATCCTTCTTTATAGCGTCCTAAGTCTATTCTTCATGGTCGCTTTCATCTTCACTTGGTATCTCAACATTAAACAGAATCACATTAATGAACAGATACTCAAAGAAAAGAAGGCTCTTACAAAGTCTTCCGACGACCTTCGCGCAATGGTCGATGAGCAATTCTACAAAACGCTCCTTGCTCTTCCCACCATCGGCATCACCGTGTTCACCATCCTCCCGATCGTGTTCATGATCCTTGTTGCTTTCACTAATTTTGACAAAAACCACCAACCCCCGCAAAATCTATTCACGTGGGTTGGGTTCGAGAATTTCGGTCAGCTCTTCACTTGGTCCAACGGCGGCGGCGCCTCCTTCGGCGCTACCTTCGGGCAAATCCTTCTTTGGACCTTGGTTTGGGCGTTCTTTGCAACCTTCACCAACTACTTCCTTGGCATGATGGTCGCAATGCTCATCAACAAAAAGGGCATCCGTCTTAAAAAGCTTTGGAGAACTATCTTGGTCTTCTCCATCGCAATTCCACAGTTCATCTCCTTGCTATACGTCTCAAAGATGTTTGCCGACGACGGCATCATCAACGGTCTTCTTAGAAGTTGGGGCGCAAACCCGATCCCATTCTGGACCGACCGCTGGTTATCCAAAATCACGGTTATCATCATCAACATCTGGATTGGTATCCCCTACCTCATGCTGATCACGACCGGCATCTTGATGAACATTCCCGCCGACCTTTACGAATCCGCGAAGATTGACGGTGCCTCTCCCGCCCAGCAATACTTCAAGATCACCTTGCCGTACATGCTGTTCGTTACCGGTCCGTACCTCTTGACGAGTTTCACCGGCAATATGAACAACTTCAACGTCATCTTCTTGCTTACTGGTGGAGGACCAACCGACATCAATCTCTATGGCGGCGCTGGTCATACCTCATTGCTCATCACTTGGCTCTACACCTTGACTGTCGACGACACTAACTATAAGTTGGCTGCCGTCATCGGTATCTTGATCTTCATCGTCGTCGCGTTGCTATCGACCATCGTTTACAACGTGATTCCGTCAACAAAGAATGAGGAGGATTTCGCATAATGGCTAAAAAACCTTCTATGGGCCTAAAGGCCTCTAGGGCGATTGGGAATACCCTTGGCCACATACTCCTCGTCATCATCTCGGTTGTGTGGATTCTGCCTTTCATCTTCATTGTTTTGCAGTCATTCAGGGTCGAAAATACAGCTCAGGTTTCCTACATCATTCCGCAAAAGTGGGGATTTGATAACTACATCTACCTTTTCTCGGCCGAATGTAACTTCATCCAGTGGTACTTCAATACCTTCATCGTCGCGCTCATCGTAGCCGTTCTGCAAACAGTTATGGTTTTGATGATGGCCTACACCTTGTCGCGCTTCCGCTTCAAGAGCCGCAAGGCCTTGATGAACATCATGCTGATCCTTGGCATGTTCCCTGGCTTCCTTACCATGGTCGTTCTATATCAGGTCTTAAAGATGATGAATCTTACCCAGACCAACGCCCTAGGCGGGTTGATCCTCGTCTACGTTGCCTCCTCTGGTATGGGCTACTATGTCTGCAAAGGCTTCTTCGACACGATTCCAAAGAGCTTGGACGAAGCCGCCCGCGTCGATGGCGCGACCCGCTTCCAGATCTTCTACAAGATCATCATGCCGCTTGCTAAGCCAATCATCATCTACACCGTCTTAACCGCCTTCATGGGCCCCTGGGGCGACTTCATCTTCGCAAGGTACATCGCGTTCGGTGAACCTAGCGGATACAACGTCGCCGTCGGTCTATGGAGCTGGCTATCTCAAGACCAGATTGCAAAGCATTATACGCACTTCTGCTCTGGCGGCGTTCTAGTCGCCATCCCCGTCATCACCCTCTTCATGTTCTTGCAAAAGTACTATGTCGAAGGCGTTACCGGCGGCGCTGTCAAAGGATAATAGGAGACCACTGAATTATGGCTACTGTTAAATTAACCAACGTAAAGAAAATCTATGATGGCAATGTCGTGGCCGTCCACGAATTCAACCTCGACATCGCCGACAAGGAGTTCGTCGTCTTCGTCGGCCCATCCGGCTGCGGTAAGTCCACCACTCTCCGCATGGTCGCGGGCCTTGAGGACATCAGCGAAGGCACCGTCGAGATCGACGGCGTCGTCGTGAACGACCTCCAGCCGAGGGACCGCGGCGTCAGCATGGTCTTCCAGAACTACGCCCTCTACCCCCACCTCACCGTCTACGAGAACATGGCGTTCCCTCTTCGCTTGCTTAAAGGCGACAAGAAGATGTCGAACGACGAGATCTACGAGCGCGTCACCTGGGCTGCCAAAGTCCTTGGCATCACCCAATACCTGACCCGTAAGCCGAAGGCCCTCTCCGGTGGTCAGCGTCAGCGTGTCGCAATCGGCCGCGCCATGGTCCGCGACTCCAAAGTCTTCTTGATGGACGAGCCGCTATCCAACCTCGACGCGAAACTCCGTAACCAGATGCGTGCTGAGATCATCTTGCTCCGTAAGAAGATCAACACCACCTTCATCTACGTCACCCATGACCAGACCGAGGCCATGACCCTTGGCGATAGGATCGTCATCATGAAGGACGGCTTCATCATGCAGGTCGGAACCCCTACTGAGGTCTTCGACAAGCCTGACAACCTCTTCGTCGCCGAATTCATCGGCGCCCCGAAGATGAACACCTTCAAGTGCAATCTCGTCAAAGATGGCGACAAGTACAGCGTCACCCCGTTTGGCGCGACCATCCCCGTCGATGGCGAGAAGGGCGAGCTCCTCGCAAAGAAGGGCATCCCGTCTCAGGAAATCATCCTCGGCGTCCGCCCCGAGCACGTCGCGATTGCGAAGCAAGCCGGCCCTGGCACCATCAAGACGACCATCCTCGTCAACGAGATGATGGGATTCGAGTACCATCTCCACGTTCTGACCGAGGACGAAACCGAATTGATTGTTCGTATCCCGACTCTTAACCTTACCGAGGCGGAAAGAGCCGAGCTCGTCACCGGAAAGCCGCTTTACATTACGTTCGAAGGAAAGGCCATGCACTTCTTCGACGTCAACAACGAGACCAATCTCCTTTATCACAAAGACGCCGCATAATCGAGGAGGAATATTATCATGAACAAAAAGATGAGAACTCTCCTCTTCGTCGTCGTAGTCGGTATCCTCATGGCGGCGGCCATTGTGCTATACGCTTTGTCTCGTAATGTATATGATGCTTACTCTCAAGGCGTCCTACAATCCGCTTCGAAAGAAGACCTCGCCGCGCTATCTGGCCAGCATACCGTTCTCTCGTTCTTGGCCTATCTATTCTCCATTCTTGCACTCGTAGGGTTCGGTGTATGTTTGCACATCTCTGACAAACTTCGCGAGAAGGAAGATAAGAAAGTCGAAACTCTTGAGGTTCCAGCAAGCCCCAAGGAAGACGAGAAGCTCGTTGAAGGTCTCGAAAAAGAGGCTATTGAAAACCCCGTCCAATAAACCTGATACATTCGGGTTAATGGAAGCACCCATTCGCCGTAAGGCTTGGGTGCTTTTTTTCAATACACGCCCCCAGCGGATGAAGCGAACGTATCCACATCAATGAAAATCCGCCTGTGAGGCGATTCCAGGCGAATTCGAATGCACGTGGTCCCTGAGTTCGATTATTTGAATCAGGCAGCTCAAAACGCCTCCTGGCGCGATTGGCTAACGAGGCGTTTGCCTAAAGGAGAACGGAACCACTGCTCCTCGAAGTGCGTCTGAAGCAAGGCGGGCAAGGGCTAGCGTAATGTGGCCTCTGCGGCATATTACGATCAAACCCACTCTTATAGACCTGCGGTTCCGAATCAATCATATTTTCGCGTACGCAAGAACGCGCGACCGCTTGTTGCCTTTACTTTGTATCGGCCGACGAATCGAGTAGGGCGGCGAGGTTTTAATCTCGCCCGCCCTCTCACACCACCGTACGTGCGGTTTTCCGCATACGGCGGTTCCAATCAACATGTCGAATT
>CACYCS010000178.1 GCA_902773005.1 uncultured Erysipelotrichaceae bacterium | reverse complement strand
TTGCTTAGGCTCTTCCTTGTTTTGCTTGGAGGAGGTGAGGGAGAGGAGTCGGTCGAGGAGTTCTTCCTCGCCCCTGACCCATTGCAAGCCGTCGAAGGCCTCTTTGATAACCCTCATGGCGAGTAAGGGGACCTTGTGCTTGGAATAGTCTTCCAATAGGTATTCGACGCGGGGTTTTGCCCCTAGGTCGGAATTAAGGTAAGGGAGTTCGATCCTGACCGCATCACAGCTAGGGCTCCTGGAGGAGACGGAGGATAGGAAGAGGAGGCACTTGCAGGCCTTCATCGCCTTGAAGATCTCTTCGTTATAGCGTTCGGCGGCGCCTCGGCCGGTCCTAAGGTTGCGGAAGGCGGCGAAGCAAAGGAACCCGTTTTCCTCCAATAACTCCATCGTGGCGACGACCTTGTCCATGTCCGCGGAACTATAGCAAAGGAAGATGTCGCGGGGGAATGAGGCGTCGTAGATTCCTTCATCCGCCTTCTCCGCTTCCTCCTCCAACGAGGCGAGGGCTTTCGTGAGGGCTTTGTCGCTTAGGTTCCTTTCCAAAAACGCCTTCAGGGGGCCGATCGAACGGGGGTGGAGGTTAGGAAGAAGCCATGAATTAGCTTCCTCCGCCTCGGGGGCGCTAACCCTGGACGAAGCCAAGATGGCGTTAAGTTCCCCCGGGTCGCGGTCATAGGAATGGAGGTAGACCGAAGCGAGGAAATCTTCGGGGGAAATCGAAAGGACCGCGGTCGCGGCGGAGACGACGGAAGATTCCGATGGATAGCGGCGGTGGGTCGCATCGTAAAGGGACCTCCTTGCTTTGGCAAGTGATTCAATCTTGTAGCCTTCGAGGGCGTTTTCTAGCTCCTCTTGGAAACGGTTGGCCTCATCCTCGACGTAGATCGAGTTGCAATAACGGCATTGGTAATGGTCGCCCATTAGGGTCAAGGGGCTTCCGCAGGTACGGCAAATCAATTGTTTCATGGCTGATGTTCCTTAGGGAATCGGTTGTCGAAATTCTAGCGCATCTAAGGGCGTTACGAAAGAATACGATGCATATCCAAAACATATATAAAGAGGGCGAACTTCAGGAAGACCGAACTAGTAAGTGGGGCTTACTACTTCGAGACGATGGAGCGAGGGCCGTAAGAAGAAAGACCAAACTCTATAATCTCAAAATGATTATTGCGATTGGCTTCCGCGCCAAAAGTTCCACAGCGACCGCCTTACGTCTCATCAGCAGTCGAATCGCCAATAGGGCAAACGGATCGTCGAGGCTTCATTCTATTCAATCTGGGCCATCAAAGGGAAATGGCGACACTTCTTGCTTGAACTCGTCTAATGGTTACGAGAGCCCCACAAAAGTGAAAATATGAAAACAAGCAAGAGGCCATCGAGATTTGAGGCGGAACCAAGGTCTACGGTCGAAAGACCGTTGTTCGTTCATCCGCACATTGCGGATGCCCAAAAGGCGAAATCCGCATTTTTGCGATGAGTTTCATCCATCAGCCGAATATGTCTTTTCTCATGCTAATTGTTTTGTCTGACGGTTTTATTTTTCGCGATTGGTTCCGGACAAACCCATTTTTCAAATAAAATGCTTCTGTGTTTGGATAATATTCAATGTCAGCATCAACAGTGACGAATCTGCAAGCAACGCCCGATTTTAGCATTTCATAAGCTTTAGATACGGCCATCTCAAGAGCGAAAGATCCATATCCCTTCATCTTTGCTTTTCCTGAAAGACTTTTATTGATTGCCAATTTTCCCACCTTGACAGCAGGAAGAGACTTGAAGGTGACGCGCTGAAGATGAGCTTGTTCTTTTTCCAACTCAGTCAATCTAATTGTGTCTGCGCATAACGTTAAATAGCCGATCAGTTCTTCTGTGTTGTTATGAATCATTATAAATGTCTTGGAAATGGCCAGCTCGTCTAGATTCTTCGCTTCTCGCAATAAAAAATCCTTATATTCCTTTGCTATCCCTGTATCAAAAGAATAGGTCGGTAAGTCTTTAAGGGCATTCGACCCAATCGGATATATCGATACCACGCTTAAAATATCGGCAAACTGCCGGTCGGATAAATATCCACTCATTCTTTAAAAACTTTTTTCGAATCCAGCAATCTTTTCTCGTTTCTCTCGATCGACTGCGCCGATGGAGCGATGCGGGCTTCCCGAATTATAATTTCGGTGTCTTTCGCGGAAAGAGTGGGTGCCGGTTGGATTGGCTTAATGCGCTTTTCCATAGTTCTTCGCCCCT
>CACYCS010000177.1 GCA_902773005.1 uncultured Erysipelotrichaceae bacterium | reverse complement strand
TAGCTCCAGCCGTCGCCGCCGATGATCCAGACGGACTTGTCGACGAGGTCGCGCTCATAGTTAAGGAGGTCCTTGACCGCTTCGTTCTTGCTGGCCTTGACTAGGGCAACAAGCTCAGGGACGAGACCCTTGATGAGGTCGCGGTTCTTGACGTTAGCGAGGTATTCGTCGATCTTGGCCTTGAGTTCGGGCTCAACGTCATCAGCAGCTTTCGCGGCGTTCATGACGTCGGCGATCTTGGCGAGTTTCGCGTCGGTCGCGATCCTCATGCCGAAGCCGTATTCGGCGTTGTCCTCGAAGAGGGAGTTCGCCCAAGCGGGGCCGTCTTTGCCGTTATCGTTGACGAACGGGGTAAGCGGGGTGGAGCCGCAGTAGATGGAAGAGCAGCCAGTCGCATTGGCAACGAGCATGTCCTTGCCGAAGAGTTGGGAGACGATGCGGTAATACGGAGCTTCGCCGCAGCCAGCGCAGGCGCCGGAGACTTCCATGTAGGGCTTGCGGAAGCCAAGTCCCTTGACGGAGTTCGCCATCGCGGCGGGGAGCTCGTCGAGTTTCTCGGAGCAATGGGCATAGAGGTAATCAGCACCCTTCTGCTGCTCGCGCTGCGAGTGGGTGTCGACCATCTTGAGGGCGTAGTTGTCGGTGCCTTTGGCTTTGGCGGTCTTGTTCGCCATGCACTCGGCAACGCAGAGTCCGCAGCCAATGCAGTTCTCGGTGGAGACCTGGACGCGGAACTTCAAGGTCTTGTCCTTGGTTCCAAGGGCCGGTTTGACGCCGTTCTTAACGACATCAGGGGCGCCAGCGAGCTCTTCCTCATTGATGAGGTAAGAACGGATGGTGGCGTGGGGGCAGACGAAGGCGCACTGGTTGCACTGGATGCAGGCCGCGGGATTCCATAGCGGGACGCGGTCGGCGATGGCCCTCTTCTGGCGGAAGGTGATGTTCTCGTTCATCGTGCCATCGAGGAGCTCGTGCTTCGTGAAGGCCGAGGTCGGGAGTTCATCGCCATCGAGGCGGTCGATCACATCGACATATTCGTCATAGTAGGTGTCGCCGGTATCGGAAGTCGCAACCTTGTTGAAGGGAAGCTCAATCCACTTCGGGTCGACGGGCACTTCGCGGAGTCCCGCCGGGCCGGCGTCGATTGCGTTGTAGTTCTTCTGGACGACGTCCGCGCCTTTGGCGGCGTAGGTCTTCTCGACGAACTTCTTCATCCACTTCTCGGCATCCTCGTACTTCATGATCTGCGGGGAGAGCTTGAAGAAGGCGGCCTGGAGGGTGGTGTTGGTGTGACGGCCCATGCCGCATTCGGCGGCGAGCTTGTTGGCGTCGATGACGTAGAACTTGGCATGCTTCTTGGCGAGGAGGTGCTTCATGCGGTTCGGCATGGAGGCGATGAGAACCTCGTCGGACATGTTGGTGTTGAGGAGGAAGGTTCCGCCCTCTTTCAGGTTCGCGATAATGTCGAACTTGAAGATATAGGTGTCAAGGGAGCAGGAGATGAAGTCCGCGTTCTTGACATAGTATTCGCTGCGAATCGGCTCTTTGCCAAAGCGGAGGTGGGACCTCGTGGTTCCGCCGGCTTTGCGGGAGTCGTACTGGAAATAGGCCTGAGCATATTGTCCAGTCGCGTCGCCGATGATCTTGATCGAGCTTTTGTTCGCGGAGACGGTGCCGTCGGAGCCAAGGCCATAGAACAAGCAGGAAGTGTAGTTTCCAGGAACCTGGAAGTTGTCGTCGACGGGGATCGAGAGATGGGTCACATCGTCCTTGATGCCGACGGTGAAGCCATTCCAGTGATCCTTGGCATCGAGGAAGTCATAGACCGCCTTGACGTCTTTGGGCTGGGTATCCTTGGAGGAAAGGCCATAGCGACCACCGATGACTTCGATGTCGCCACGTCCTTCTGCGTGGAGGGCGGCAAGCACGTCGAGATAAAGCGGCTCGCCCATCGCGCCGGTCTCTTTGGTGCGATCGAGGACCGCGACCTTCTTGACCGAGGCGGGGATTGCCTTGGAGAGCAATTTGGAGGAGAAAGGACGATAGAGGTGGACCCTCACGAGGCCGACCTTCTCGCCGTTAGCGCGCAGCGCATCGACGACCTCGGTTGCGGTTTCGGTAACAGAACCCATCGCGACGATGACCTTGGTGGCATCGGGATCGCCATAATAGACGAACGGGGCATATTCGCGGCCAGAGAGCCTCGAAGCTTCCTTGAAGTACTTCTCAGCGACTTCGACGACCTTGTCGAAGTGGGCGTTCTGGGCTTCGCGAGCCTGGAAATAGATGTCGTCGTTCTCGGCGCCGCCGCGGGTGACGGCATGGGTGTGCGGGTTGAGGGCACGGGCGCGGAATTCCTCGACCTTATCCATCGGGAGGAGCTTCTTCCACTCCTCATCGTCGATGAACTCAACGTTCTGGACCTCGTGGGAGGTGCGGAAGCCATCGAAGAAGTGAAGGACAGGGGCCTGGGAGTCGATCGCGACGAGGTGAGCGACAGGGGCAAGATCAGCAATCTCCTGGACGGAGTTCGAGCAGATCATGGTGATGCCGGTCTGACGGACGGCATAGATGTCCTGATGGTCGCCGAAGATCGAGAGAGCGCGGGTCGCAAGGGACCTTGCGGAAACGTGGAGAACCGCAGGGAGCAATTCGCCGACCCACTTGTAGATGTTCGGGATCATGAGGAGCAGACCCTGGGACGCAGTGTAGGTCGTGGCGAGCGCGCCGCCCTGAAGGGCGCCGTGGACTGCGCCGGCAGCACCGGCTTCGGATTGCATCTCAACGAGCTTCACGGGGACGTTGAAGAAGTTCTTCTTGCCTTTGGAGGCGAAGACGTCGACGTTTTCCGCCATCGGGGACGACGGGGTGATCGGGTAGATCGCGGCAACCTCGGTGAAGAGGTAGCTTTCCATCGCGGCAGCGGTATTGCCGTCGACGGATTTCATTGTCTTTTTGATTTCAGCCATTTTTGTATATGAAATCTCCTTAACGAGTAAAGTATAGGGACTTTTGCATGCGCACACAATAACAAAAGCCCCTAAAGGGGCTTGTTAATATATGTTAATTTATATTATCTGGCCGTTAGGGGGCAGCCATCGTCATAGGCGACGTCGTTGATGCCGACTCCATCCATAGTGAGCGTGTAGTTATTTAGATTGATGGCGATTTTCGTGTAGCTATCTGCTACCGTGACCTGATACTCCGAGACATCGTAGATATCTTTGGCCCACTGCCCATCCTCAACGACGTAGGTCGTCACGCGAATTTCGTAATTGGTGAAAGCCCACTTGTCACCGACCTTATCCATCATGAGGTAATAATTTGCATCGGTTCTCGTCTCGCCATCGGTTTTCGAGGTAAGGACAACATAGCCAGCGACTTCCGGAGCAATAGAGCGGCGGAACTCGAATTTGTCATAGCCGAGCTCAGCGGCAGTCTTTCCCACATAGGATTTCATCTTCTCGTAGGCGTCGACCAGGACGCCGTATTGGCGCCGAAGCTCGTTTTTCGTAGCATCGCGCTCGGCGTTGAGAGAAGACGGGTTTGAATGGACGATGCCAATGTTTGTCTTGGTGTCAATAAGGCAATACTGAGTCACGCCATTATCGTTCACGAGGGTATAGCCGATATGGTTGTCACCCGTCACCTCGATACGGTAATCGTCATTGTCGTAATAATATGCGCGGGCGGTCTTGGGCGATCTGTTGCGATTGGCTTCGCCCGAAGCGGCGCTTATCGCATGTTCGCTTGAACTGATGGTTTGAATCTTAATTTCATCGACTGCAGCTACCGCGATGAAGTCATCAAGGCTATCGATGACTTTGGCGTCTGGGCTAACCCCGCAAGAGGCGAGGATTGGGAGGGTAGCAAGGATCAAGTAACGGTGTTTCATGGTCATTAATCCTCCGCGTTCCTGTTGTCACCGCCCGCCATTTCGCGGCTAGTTCCAATGCCGAAGAGAATCGCGGAAACCGCGAACACGGCAAAGCTCACGATGGAGCCAAAAGCGCAATGGACGTATAGCGAATCGTAAAGCCAATAATTTGCTAGATCATTTTGGGCAACGGCAGCAGTGTTTCCGAATCCGTTAATCGCCATGAACGAAATCGGAGAGGCGAGCACGAATAGCCCAACAACAAAATACAATAAGGTAACTAATTTGGAGAGCTTCTCGAGCTTCTTTGAGAAGGTGACCATGAAGCAGAGGGCCATGGTGATGAAGCCGACGAGCATCGCGATGATGAGCGGCCAATTGGTCAATATCGGCGACGTGTATAGAACGGTGGGGCCTTCTGCGGATTTCAGATAATAATAGAAATATCCCCCGCCGAACATCGCGTTGAATCCGGAGATATACTCAGGGGTAAAAGCGTTGGCCCTCACTGGACTCAGGTTCGATGACTGGGAGTAATTCGCATAATCCACGACGATGGTCGGCAAAGCAATCGCGAGGATCATCGCGACCAAGGCAACGGGAATCGAGATGAGACGAAGGATGACGCCCACGCGCTTAAGCGCCGCTTTATCGAAATTGAAAAGAGGCTCCTTGGCCTTTTTGGGATTCATGGCCTGATGCTGATTCACTGCATTTTCCATAGTCGGTGCCCTACTTCGCCCTATTAGCTTTCTTGCGCTTGGCCTTCCACTGCGCCTGATGGATCGCGTGGGAAATGCCATGGAACCACACCTCGAAGATGGTCGGGGTGCGGGAAACGGTAAGGGATTTGCTTTTGCGAATCTCATCGACGTCATGGATGATCACGCGCTTCTGGTAGGCCCATAAGATTGCCCAGACGGCTCCGAAGACGGTCGCGAGGCCGCCGGCTATCATGCCGAACATCGCCACGAAGAATTCCGCGGAGTTATAGGCCAGATTGTAAACGATCTGACTGGAGGTATCCTGATCGAGCTTATACGATAAGCGCCAGAAGATCAGCCCAATGATGACGAAGGTTAGACCAACGATGAAAAAGGAAAGGCCGGTCGAGATCCTTTCGCGGAACACATTGGTCCGTTTATGAAGGGTCTGAACGATCGGGCGGATCTCATCTTCTTCCAAGGTCGGCTGCAAAGTCGTGCCACAAGATGGGCACGGTCCGGAACTGGCGTTTGTCTTGCGAAGGCATTCGCGGCAATAGGTTTTCATCTAGATGAATTATATTCTCAAGCGCTTTTGCCGTCTAGATTCAGTAGGCAAAATCTGGGTCTTTCTCGCCGAACACCTTATAGCCCTCCTTTAGACCGCGGTTATTCGCGTCCTCAAAGTATCGATAATAAGGGATTCCCCGAGAAAGCATTTTGAGGGTTTTGCTGCTTCCGAAGGCGATTTTGCTATACCCTTCAAGGATCGTTTGGTGATTCAGGTTGATATAGTCCTCTGGTTTTGGGTTAACGAGGTTCGAATACCAAACATAGCCAAGCAGTCGCCCGTAATTCTCCGTGATCGGTCCATTGAGCACGCTTTGGATAAGGATATGCTTCGCGTTTCTAAGGATTTCATTGTTCCATCTTTTCGCGGCATACCCCCACGGATCGGCCGAAATCGAAGACCCATGGTCAATCTCTGGGGTATCGATGTTCTGATAGCGGAACGAATCACCGCTATAGCCTAAGTTCACTAAATCCGCAGGGAGATTCGAGAACGTCGTGGTGTCGCCATCGCCGACGTAGCCGAGTTTTACTTCCTCGGCTCCGCCTCCGCCAAGCTGAGTGCCTTCCAAAACATAAGGTGCATCCAAATCGCTTTGGGTGAGCTTTGGCCCTTCTAAGATCTCGGCTTCAGAAAGAGGGCAACTCGGATTCCCTAAATGCGATTGATCGTTTTGGGCATAGGCAATCCAGTCATAGGCTTCGGAATGCTCTCGCCCGATTCGGTATTCGTTTTTGCGCACGAAATCGTCATAGGCAAATTCAAGCTGATCGCCAATTCGGCCGAGGACGTCCACCGCTTTTCCGTTATGAAGCAAGGCGACAGGCCAAGATCCATCGCTAACGAAATCAGGAGTGGATAAATCGTAATGGGCTATGGAATCTGACCCAGAATAACGGACCACGTATGACGAATTCGCCTGCAATGTGCCTTGCAGTCGGAACCGGTATTCGGGAACTTTCGCATCGCCATGGAAGCAAGCGACCTCATATTTGGATAAGTCCACCGCTTCTTGGCCGTAATTCGATATCTCGAGGGCTCTTTGCCTTAAGGAATCGCCAACATAGAACTCGCTGAAAATGACTTTGGACCCTGCTTCGAATGAAATCTCAGATGATTGAGAAATAGAATCCTCGATCGAAGAAAAAGCATCCGAAGACGAAACTAAGGATGCGTTGGAACAAGACGCCAGAGGCAATATGAATAGGGCGAAGAGCCTTTTCATACTATGACAAAGTTAGCAGGATCGTAGACCACGAAATCAGGATCGAGATAATTGTCAATGGCTTTGACCCCCACTTGGCCAATCTGGCTGATATTCACGCGGGCGATCATCTTCTCGAAGCCATTCGCGTATGTGAAATAGAAATTGAATGTGAATATCGAACCGCTTTCAGCAAAATAGAAGTCCGCGGAATTGAGAACCAAGTCTCCTCCAGAGGAGAACGGGGTGTCATAGGCGCCAAGGCATTTTGCGAGAGTAGCCAGGATCTCGGTATTGTCCTGAACGACGCGACCGGAATGCTCTTCTTCGATTTCGGCATCGGACGCTAGCTCTTCGCTTGTATGCCCACCAACTTCGGACTCATAGACTGTACCGAAGAGTTCAAAGGTTCCATACGTGGATCCCTTGATGCGAGGGATGAACACGTTTTCCCTAGTGAAATCCGCAAGATGCGCGCTGATATAGGAGGGATCATAATAAGCATCGCGGAAATCAGCGACTTCGTCGCCATTCAAATTCTTTACCGGGTCGCCATGGACGGAAGCGTAATCATCGCTCGTCACTCGCCCGACATAGGTGCAATCCACCATCTCGAAGACATTCTTGTATTTGTCTTCATCATCCTTGGCTTTTTCGTTTTCGACCAAACGATTGGAAAGTTTGCCAACAACGATTACCTTTGCGCCGGTTTTGATATTCTTTTGCTCCGCTGCGTCAACCTCGATATCGGCAACGACGATCCCTTGCTTTCCACCTTTAGTGTCGGCAAATACGAAGGAGATAAGGCCGGTGGAAGAGTCATATTTGGTAACGATTTCGGTGATGTAGCCAACCGATAGGTAATACCCTTCTGAAACCGTGTCGTTTTCTAATTCTGCGGCCAAAGCAAGATTTTCCTCGATTGTCGATTCGGTGCTTGCGGGGGCCTCATGCGCTTCATTAGGGGCGATGAAGCGTTCGGTTTCAATCAAATCCCAAGCGCGCACCTTTCCGTCGTCATCGTTTAGGAAACCGCCATCAACATAGGATTCCGGGAAATTGTTGTAATCCATGAACACGCCCTTTTCAACGTAATCCATATCGATGGTTGGAACCTTATTGTCGGTGGTCAAGAGATTGAAGGATACTTTCGCATGCAAATTTTTGTCAAAAGATTCCAAAACGGAAGAAAGGGTGTTTTTCTTTGTCGAACTCGTTGACGAATCCGCAACGGAATCCAGCGAAGAAGCGACCGCTTCTCCCCCGCAGCCAGTTAGCATCAGAGCAGATAAGGCAATCCAAAATATCGGTTTCTTGTTCATGGAAATAATTATAAGGGAATCCCCTTAAAAGAAAAGACCCCACGCATGTGCGCATGGGTGTCAAAAGGCCCCGGGTGACCGGGGCCAGAATGAGCTAAGACCGTGTCGGCCCTAGATAAAGTAAGGATGATTAGGCGGCGTCAGCGAAGGTAATGACAATCTTTGCCACTTGGCCATTGTAGCCGGTGTCGGTGGAAGCAATTTGGAAATACTTGGCACCAGCGACGGAATTCGTGAAGGTGTGCGAGGCGCCGTTCGTGACGTTCACCGCGTTATCAGCATTGGCGGTGGAGAGCGCAGCGGTACCGAAGTTTATGGCATACTTCGCGCTCGCAGCGGCACCACTGCCGGTCGTGATGGTGATGCTCGCGATTGCTTTCGCAAAGGCGGTTTGGTTGAAGAAGAACGCAGTAGCCTTCTGAGCCTTGGAGCCCATCATGATGTAGCCGGAATTGGCTTTGATGTTTGCACCGCTGATGGCGATCGTCTCTGTGCCAAATGCAACGTCCCACCCAGTTTCAGGGGCGGCGGCAGCATACGCGCTCGGGAAGGTGCTGATTGCGCCAGAGGCCGTTGCGTCAAGGGTGACACTATCGCCAGAAGGCTGCTCAGGGGCGGTTTCCCAAGATCCGCCTTCTGTGAGGACAGTGATAGTGAGGCTGTCGCTACCAGCGTCTTCAACCTGGGCGTTGTAGTTCTTGATAAGGGTCTTGACCTTGACTTTAGCGCCTTTGAGAAGCTTCGCCTGGTTCTCTTCGGAAGCTTTGTAGATCTCGAAGAGGGCCTTGTCGTCGGAGGTGTCCGCTTCCGCGGTCGCGCCGAGGAAGTAATT
>CACYCS010000176.1 GCA_902773005.1 uncultured Erysipelotrichaceae bacterium | reverse complement strand
GCGGTCCTCCCATTAGGCAACGTCTTCTCACATTATACCAATCGCGCCTTCATTTCGGTATAACGGCAGACCAGAAAACGAAGCGACACTTGCGCATTTTTGGCCATTTTTATTCCTAATGTTTTTTAGGCTATTTGTAACTTTGTTGCATATGCTACAATTATGGCATGAATTATTCCGTCATCAGCGATATCAAGTCCGTTTGTACTTTGCTGGAACTTAGCCCCTCTGCGCTAGCGGAGCAATTAGGCGTAGCAAGAAGCACCGTTACTAGAATCCTAAATGGATCGACGGTCCCCGGGGATCTCTTTTTGCGGCGGTTCTATTCGTTTGCCTATGATAACCCGATGCGCCGCATTGACCTCAATCAGCTGAAGGTGCAATTTGCGCTCGATGAGCATTCCGATCTTTATTTCCATGGGGCGAGAAACGGCATCGAAGGCGAGATTGACTTATCTCATTCCCGAAAGGAACTCGACATGGGCCCTGGGTTTTATCTAGGCGAAAGCTATAGTCAAGCGGCCTCTTACATATTTGCCTACCCCTCGTCTTCGATCTATCTTTTCTCTGGAAAGAAGCTGCAGGGGCTTAGGGTCGCTAGTTACGGCGTGGATTTGGAATGGATGCTCCTAGTCTGCTATTTCCGCAAGAGGATCGATGCCTACGTTTCCTCTTCCTTGCTCCAAAGCTATGTCGAAAAAGCCAAACAGGCGGATGTGATCATCGCACCGATCGCTGACAACAACATGTTCGAAACGATGAATCAATTCGCCCGTGGGCAAATCACAGACCTTCAGGCCATTGCCGCACTTTCGGCTTCGACGCTAGGAAAGCAGATCGTCCTTAAGACAGACTCTGCCTGCCAAGCCTTCGAAATCGTCGACCGCCTCTATCTTTCTCCTGAAGAAAGGAAGGACATAGAAGAGGCGAGGAAAGCCAGTGCTTTGACCGCTAGGGATAAGGCAAAACTTGCGATAGAGAAGTATCGCCGCGAGGGGCGCTACATCGAGGAGGTCTTGAAATGAATGCCCACGAGGAGAGAATGTGCGAATTGCAGGCGGAGGTCTTCGAATCTTCGCTAAGTCGCTTTCCTTGCGGCAGCGCCAAATTCGCTGAGCTTTTCATGAGGAGTGAGGTCGCTAAGCTCCTTGACGATGCCCAAAACGAATACAACTATCTGTCTGAGGAAGAGGTTTTCCTGCGCCTAGAGGAATGCTATCCTAGCCTATCTAGTAAAAAGGGAAGGAAAATCCCTTCTCCCGTGATGCGCTGGATTGGCTACATATATCGCTGCTATTGCATTCGAAAGAATAGATCCTCTTCGTGGCTATATAAGAAGATCAAAATCGAGAAGATGCTTTCCCTTTATGATAGCTTCCATACCTTCGATCCAGACGATTGCGTCGATCGGCTCGAAGAAATCATTATGGCAAACCGCCCGAATAAACAAACGGATTACCAGATATTCAAAGCGATTCGGCTGGGCAATATTTAATAATGTTGCATATGCAACAAAGTTACAAATATTTCTACAAATGCGCTAACTGAGAGTTTCGACGCTTTCTACAATGCATTGTACAAATCAAACTGTTGCAAAAAAATGCAATGGTTCAAGCAGAAGGGAAAAGGCACCTTGCGATGCCTCTAGAATTAATTTGGCTGAAGCACTTCAACCGAGTATGCGTCCGTTGCTAGGCGAATCTCTTCGGAAATTGCCTCGATGTCGATCGCCTCTTTCGTGGACTGGATGCGGAAGGTGAAGTCGATTTTTTCTTTCTCGCCATCCGCGTATCTTTCGGTTGAGATCGGAGTCACCTCATAGCCATGTTTCTTGGCGATTTCCGTTACCTTGCTTAGAACCGGAGTATCGACAGGGACGATGAGCCGGATGAAAGGCTTTAGTGTCGCGATCCTCTTTTCGAATCGCCTTAATCCGACGAGGATCAGGAGGATCATTAAGGTCGCGACGATGGCGAGGATGAAGTTCATCGACCCGCAGGCAAGCCCAATCGCCATCGATAGCCAGATGGTGCTCGCGGTGGTGAGGCCTTTCGTCGAGGAGTTGCGGTAGATAATAGCGCCCGCGCCGAGGAAACCGACGCCGGAGATCACCTGTGCGGCAAGCCTAGCGATGTCGTGTTTCACTCCATCGTAAACCGGGAAGCCATAGATCGAAACGACCATGATGACGCAGCTCCCGACGCCGACGAGGAGGTGGGTCCTTAGTCCGGCGGTCCGCCCGCGGACCTCCCTTTCTAGCCCAACCGCGCCACAAAGGAGCAAGGAAAGAAGCAGGGCGATGACGACCAATACGAAATTGCCAATCGGCCATCCGTCTATGGTCCATGAGTTCAAAAGTTCAGCGATTTTCTGATCAAGGGTTATCATTGACATAATCATAAGGCAAATCGAAGCAAACCTCAATGACCGCGAAAGCGCCCGCCTCATAGCGAAAATATCAACTTGCGTCTTCTTTCAAT
>CACYCS010000175.1 GCA_902773005.1 uncultured Erysipelotrichaceae bacterium | reverse complement strand
TTCTTCCGGGCTTTTTCCTTTGGGGGTGTATGGGCTAAACGTCAATGGGCCGATACGAGGGCCACTCACGTAAGAAGTGCAATGCTCTAGGTACTTCGTTAGTTGCATCCTTTTGCAGAAGCAGCCGGAATGCCCATCGCCATAATAGAGGGCGTCAGCCTGGTTCATACGTGGGTCTTCCCCCACGAAGAAGAGGCGATCGAAGATGGCCTTGGAGAGCTCTTTTTTCGCCTGGATCTCGTGGTTGAAGGCCATTGACCTTTCCTTGAAGTGATTGAGCTTTTCATAGACGTCGCCGCTTGAATAGCTTTTCAAGGGATAAGCCATCCAATCGTCGAAGAAGGAGAGGATGGATGTAGGCGCGCCTTCATCAACGAGGAAGCCGCGGAAAGAAGCGTATTCCTCGTTATGGATAAGCGTGTTCCCGAAGGCGATGAGCTTGCCGAAATATGTGAGCTCCCCTTGGCGAAGGGAAAAGGTGGGCTTGCCAGAAGTAATGACTTTCGCTTCTAGCGGCTCGTCCATCTTTAGATCACAGCCGAATAAGGCGCTCACTAGGCGCGATGCAACCCCAGTAAGTTCAGATGGGGATTTGCCATCATAGCAAGCCACGAAGGCTTCTTCCTTGACGCGGTAATTCATTTCCCTAAGCTCCCGTAGTGCGAGCGGATGTAAGGAAGATCCTGCTCTTCCCCCGCCCAGCGGAACAAAATCGTGACGTCCCCGATCGCGTTCGAGACATTCCCTACGTAATCGCGGAACTTGGGGCTAGGGACAAGCGGGCCGACGTGAAGATTGCTAAGCCAACGGAAGTTCTTTTTACTGAGCCACCGAAGGATCTGGTCAGTGGTCGCCAAAGTGCCAAATGAGGCCGTGCCATGGTAAAAGGCATCGGCGGAGAGATGGGAGCTTTCCGTCCCATCGATCACCGCGCGGCGGAAGATCGCGACTTGGATGTCCTTCCGCGATTCGATGAATTCGTTCCATTCCTCGATCTCGGGGCGGAAGGCGGCGATCTTCTCGATTGCCGAGAGCTTTTGGGGGCCGCTCATATCGAGCGTCCCGTCCGAAGAGATCCATCTCTGGAAGGTGCGGAGGTGCTTGCTAGGCAAGTCTAGGCTTTCAAGGAAAGCGTAGAAGGTCGAGAATAGCTCCGAATGGACGATTCGGGAATTCCCTGTCTTGATGGAGACGCGCTTAGTGATCCCGTGCGCTTCGAGACTGATGTCTGGCTTTTGATAGCCAGGGACGCGAGTACAGCGGAACTCCGTCTCCTCCTCAAGCGGGCCGAATAGCCCGGTCGCGAACTCCCTGAGGTTATTGGGAAGTTCGCTAAGTTTGTGTTTGTCGAACGAATGGATGATGTCGTTCTCGGCGAATTCGCCACTAGTCATAGACATTGTTGATTCCTCCTTCTCTCTATGAGCTGGAGAGGGATAGAAGAAGCCCTCTCACTTACTTAATTGCTGGCGAGAAGGCAAATCCGACACTAAAATTTTTCATTTTTTGAAATATTGTGCATTTTTGATTATTTAGCCCAATATCTTTTGGGCTTTGGAGGCTTCTTTTGACTTATTGGATTTCTAAGCTAGGCCAATGGGTGAGGGACCGCCTAGAAGAGGAATTCAAATAAGGGCGAAGCGAGGTGCCCCTATATCCAAATAAAGGAAATGTGGGGGCAACATAAAACGAAGGGCAAGAAGGATAAGAAGGAGATAAGGAAGGGATTGAGGCTATAGAAAAGAGATAGAAGAAAGGGAGAGGCCGCTAAGCTAAGGAGGAAAAGAATAGGTTAATAGGAAGGCGAATGGGAGGATCAAGGGAGTCGAAGGAGAAGATTAACGAGTTTGAATCTTCGGGAAAAATGGGTGAAAAGGTGGCGAAAAGGGTGAAATTTGGAAAAATTTGAAAAATCGGAGAAGGAATTTTTCGAAAATGCTTGAAATGGGGGGCAAGTCTATGGATAATACATCTTGCGCCGACAGACGGACCCTTGGTCTAGCGGCTATGATACATCCCTGTCACGGATGGGAGAGGGGTTCGATTCCCCTAGGGTCCGCCACCACCGCATTATGGGACGGTAGCTCAGCTGGTAGAGCACTAGACTGAAAATCTGGGTGTCGGGGGTTCAACTCCCTTCTGTCCCACCACGAGAACTAAAATGGGCGACGCCCATTTTTTTGTTCTCGGGTGGGGAAGGGAGTTGAACTATACCCCGACCCCAGATGTCTAGTGCCTACCAGCGTCGTCCCCTTTGGGGACTCTACTCGTCTTCCTCGGGGCGGACCCTAGGGGAATCTAATAACGCCCAGCAAAAGGACTAACGCCCCCCACTACCCCCATGTGCCGCCCGCAAGCGGCCGGCCATAATTTGTCCCCTACAGGACATCTTTTGTCCGCTAATTCCTTTGCCTTTTGCACGCGCGCACGATATCATACCGCCGTATGGATAACCAAGCCCCCGAGAATACGAACAAAAGCCAAGACGAGATTGCGATCGAAGAGGAGCTTTCAAAGCTCGAAAACCCCCGCGACTCGAAATCCAAAAGGCGCCTGATCAGCAATATCATCCTCCTGCTGCTATTGACCGCGGTCGTCGTGACGCTTTTCCTCTCGCTAGGCGAGCTCGCCGAGATCGGAAAAACCTTCTCGCGAATCGCCGAGGGGGATAATTTCGTTTTCCTGATCGTCGGGATACTTGTGACGGTCGGATTCTTTTTCCTTTATCCCTTGCCTCTAGTGGTCCTCGCGAAATCCTACTCAAAGGAAACTTCCTCGGTTGACGCATATCTAATCGGAGCCAATGAGCATTTCTTCAATGGCGTCACCCCCTTCGCGGCGGGCGGACAGCCGATACAGATGTACGATTTCGCCAAGCGCGGCATGAAAGCCGGCACCGCGACGGGACTCGTGCTAGCCAATTTCATCATCTATCTGACGGTGCTTAACGCCTACGAGGTCATCGCCTTCATTTGGTGGGGCGACTTCAATGACGCGATCATCAATTTCTGCAATGACGTATTGCAGAATCCTAGCGTTTATCCCGCGCTACTAACCGCTGTCATTGTCGGCTACGTCTTTAATCTCGGCTTCCTCGTCTTCCTATATTTCCTTGGGCTAAATAAGGGCTTAGCCGCGTGGCTAGTGAAGATGGCAAAGCTCATTTGCAAGATCAAATTCATCGGCAAATTCCTCTCTCCGAAGATCCCTGCTTTCGAAGGCTATTGCGAGAACGTCCAATCGGTCACTAGATCCATGTTCTCCCATAAATGGCACGTGATCGGAGCGTTTTTGATCAAGATCGTGGTCTATGGCCTTTATTTCTCTATCCCCTACTTCATCTTGCGCTCGGTTGGGATTGAATTAGGATGGGAGCTCCTCCCGAAGACGGGATTTGCGACCGCCTTCACCTCCGCCGCGGTATGCTGGGTCCCAACTCCAGGCGGGACGGGCGGCATCGAATACGCCTTCTCGATCGTTTTGGGCGCCTTGGCCCCCGGAAACTTCGGCCAGGCCCAGGCGGTCTCGCTATTATGGAGGATGCTGAGCTTCTATCTCGTGGTGATCATGTCGCTAGTCTGCGTCATCATCTTCGAGGTTCGCTTCAACGCGGGAGAGAGCAGGCTCAAAAAGGAAAGGGAAGGCCGCAAGAAGGAATTGCGCGCTAAGATCGATGAGATCCATTCCCATAAGGAGGAGCAATGAATTTCACTTTCTCCACCTTGATGATCGCGCTATTAGGGCTATTTTTGTTCGGCTGCGTGATAGGGTATTTGATTGAACTTCTGTTTCGCCGGTTCGTCAGCGCGAAGAAATGGGTCAATCCCGGATTTCTATTCGGCCCCTGGCTTCCTTTGTATGGATTTGGCACGGTTTTGATGTTCGGACTATGCAGCTTGTTCGCCTCGGCTTTGCCCTCCTCTTGGGCGATTTATAATCCTTTCGGGAATCTTTATGGCCGCGCTGCTTCTAGCGCCTCTGTCTATGATCTTCTTGTGATCGGATGCATCTGGGTGAGCCTCGTATTATTAGAGTTTTTGGCAGGCGTCATCTTCGTCAAAGGCTTCAAGGTTCGCCTATGGGATTATTCGAATATGCGTGGGAATGTCCTTGGCGTCATTTGCCCGGTCTTCAATGTGATTTGGCTAGGGATCGCCGTGCTTTATTACTATGGGTTATCGCCTCTAGTATATGAGCTCATGGTCCAAGGCGCCGAATTCATGTTCGGAACTAGCGACGGCGCGAAAGCGGCCCACTTCGGAACGATCTTCTTGCTCGGTCTAGCATATGGCTTATTCGTGGTAGATCTCGTGAAATCCTTAGGATTATTCTCAAAAGCGCGCAAGATCGTTGAGGAAAAGGGCATCTTGACGCGTTACGAGGAATTGAAACTCGAAGCGAGTCGCAGGAAAGCGGAGGCCGCAGCGAAACTATATGAGGCCCTGCCGACTGGAATAAAGGAAGAGATCGAAAAAGGCAAAAAGAAAATAAAAGAGCCATCCAAATTCAAGATGGCGTTAAGGAAGATCGTGCTGATCGACCCCTCCATCAACTCTACGGAAGGGAATTACGATTCGAGCGGTCGCCCAACGAAAGAAGAATGATGCGGACTTCAAATGTCCGCGTTTTTCTTAATCCGATTAAGACGTGTATTTGTTTTCGCATTTTTAGCAGGACGTGAATTGTCCTGTTAACGTTTCTTGAAAAAGTCAAAAATCAATTAAAAATGCCACCCGTCCGGTGGCCCTTTGAGATTGACTAAAATATACCACTTTTTATTCGAAAATAAACACTTAACTGTTATTGACTTGGCCGTTTTTCTCTACGATTTATCTACGTGAATTGTCCTGGTCTTCCCCTACTAGAAGAGCCTCGTATCAATGACGCACTGGCTGTTCACCCCTCCTTGAAGCCATTCATTGGGGGCGTGTATGCGAATTTGGATCTTCTGTTATTTGTGTGAGGACCTATTTTGTCCTCTAGCGGGCGCGTGACGAAGCGCAAAGCAAGACGTCAGTCACTTTCCCGCTTAAAAGAAAAGGACGCCGCTAGGCGTCGCTTTTCGTGTTGCGTTTGATTTC
>CACYCS010000174.1 GCA_902773005.1 uncultured Erysipelotrichaceae bacterium | reverse complement strand
CGTCGAGAACTATGGCGTCTCCCTCGCCGAGAAGATCATCCCCGCCGCCGATATCTCCGAGCAGATCTCGACCGCCGGCAAAGAGGCGAGCGGCACCTCCAACATGAAGCTCATGATGAATGGCGCGATTACCCTTGGCACCTTAGACGGCGCGAACATCGAGATCGCGAAGTTCGCGGGAGAGGAGAACGAAGTCATCTTCGGCCTCACCGCGGATGAGGTCCAGAAGAAAGTCGACGAAGGCTCCTACAATCCTTGGGACGTCTACAATTCCGACGCCCGCGTCAAGCGCATCATGGACATGCTCTTCAACGGCCCTTGGTGCGAAGGCGATTCGAACCGCTTCCGCATGATCTTCGACGAGATCATGTCCCATGGCGACCAGTTCTTCGTCCTCGCCGACTTCGATTCCTATAACGACGCCTGCCGCAGGGCCGATGAGCTCTATTGCGATAAGCGTGCATGGGCTCGCGCCGCGATCAATAACATCGCTGGATCCGGCTATTTCACCTCCGATCGCACAATCGAGGAATATAACCGCGAAATCTGGCACTTGCCTTCCCTCACGGAGGAAAAATGAGCCAAGACGAGCTCATATTGGACGAATCCTATTTCAAGGTCGAGGCGGCTCTAGCGCCGTCATCGACCTTGAATGAGCTTTTGAACTTGGCCAAAAAGAGGCTCGCCGACCTTTGCGAAGACCTCCTCGCCACAAGCGATTTCATGGTCGCGAGGGAAAAGGCATTGTCTGGATTAGCCGATTCGCTTTCGGATTATCTGGAGATCGCTTTGACCCTAGGCGTCGAGAATTACCGTCACCGCCTGAGCCTTCCGGAAAAAGACGTCGCGAAGGCTTTCGCGATTCCGATCGATTTGCTAAGCAAATTCGCCTCGGAAGCAGACGAGAAATACTTTGCGATGAGCTTCGGGGCGATGCTGAACCTAAGCTTGCTCTATGGCACGAGCTTCCAGGATATCCGGAAGGTCTATGCCGATCGAGCGCTCGAAAGATACGACGCGATCAAGGGGAAGCAAGAATGAAGTGGAACCTTATCGAAGTGAGCAAGGAAACCGACCACCGGTTCCTCAATTTCTACGTCCTCCATTATGAAGTGGGGGATGCTACGCGCGAACGCGCATATACCTATTTCCTTGCTTCGCGCAGGGAAAAAGGCGCTCTTCTTTGCGAGACAGCTGATTTCTCTCGCCCGGATGGGGTCATCATGCTTCTATATTTCGATGATCCTAATAAAGGCAGGCAAGTCGTCTTGACCAAGCAATTCAGGCCCGCTTTGAAATCGTTTGTCTATTCCTTGCCCGCTGGGCTAATGGATCCTAGCGATACCTCAATCGAAGAGACCGCTAGAAGAGAAGCGAAAGAGGAAGTGGGAGCAGAGCTAGGAGAGGTGAAGCTACTAATTCCGCCTAGTCCCACGAGCGAAGGGCTTTCGGACGAGCTAGATTGCTTCGTGTCGGCCGAGGTCACCTCTTGGAGCGAGAACAAACTCGAGGATTTCGAGGACATCTCCAGGAAACTAGTGACCCTGGATGAGCTAGAAGCGATGCTAAGCGATAAGGCATTGGTATTCCCTTTGCCGTTACGCTGCCTTTGCTTATATATCCTGGAGGCGTGGAGAAAATGAATATCCTGCGCTTTTTGATCCCGAAGTCTGAGATCCAATTCGCCTATGAGGATTTCTCGGTCCGTCAGACAGTTGAGAAAATGGCTTACCACCGTTACTCGGTGTTCCCTTGCATCGACAGGGATGGGAAGTACGTGCGTTCGATTTCCGAAGGCGACATCCTATATCACATCCGCAACAAGAATGTGGCGAGCTTCGTCGAATTCGAGGACATCCCCTTAAGCGATGTCCCGACCGCCCGTGATTACCTTTCGGTCAATGCCAACGCGACCATGGATGACCTGATCCACATGATCGTCAATCAGAATTACGTTCCCGTGGTAGATGACAAAGGCATCTTCATCGGCATCGTGACCCGCAAGGCGGTCCTTGGCTATCTTCTTTCTAGGCAAGATCCCTCTTCTAGCGCGGATTGAGTTACTAGCTTAACACCATAGGCGAGCAGCCGAGTCGCCTTTTTTCTTTAGGCGGGGCAATAAGCAAGCGAATCATTAGGCTACTCCGCGAAAACAACCCTCGCGCGCGTGCTATAATAATAAAGAAATAGAGAGCCAAGGAAACCGTTCCTTAAAACGCTACAGGAGGAAAACGATGGGCAGGGTATACAATTTCTCGGCAGGGCCCGCGGCTTTGCCAGAGCAAGTGCTTATGAAGGCGAAAGACGAATTGCTCGATTATCGCCACACCGGGATATCGGTGATGGAGATGAGCCACCGGTCGAAGGAATTCGCTTCGATCATCGAGGGCGCTGAGGCGAACCTCAGAAAGCTACTGGCCATTCCATCCAACTACAAGGTGCTCTTCCTTCAAGGCGGGGCGTCGCTGCAATTCGCGATGGTTCCCGCTAACCTCATGAAGAGGGGCAAGGCCGGATATATCCTCACGGGAGTGTGGGCGAAGAAGGCGTACCAAGAAGGGAAGCGGTTCGGGGAAGCGACTGTCCTCGCTTCTAGCGAAGACCAAAACTATTCCTATATCCCTGACCCTAGTCTCATCTCAGTCCCCGAGGATTTGGATTACGTCTATATCTGCGAGAATAACACGATCTACGGCACCAAATACCCGTGCCTTCCTTCTTGCCACGACATCCCTTTGGTCGCCGATATGTCCTCTTGCTTGCTTTCTGAGCCGATCGATGTGACCAAATACGGCTTGATCTTCGCCGGCGCCCAGAAAAACATCGGTCCGGCGGGGGTGACGGTCGTGATCATCAGGGAGGATCTTATCCCTAGCGATCTTCCTGAATCCATCCCGACGATGCTCCGCTACAAAACCCATGCCGACGCCTCTAGCCTCTATAACACCCCCAATTGCTATGGCATTTACATGTGCGGATTGGTCTTCGAGCACCTTCTTGAATTAGGAGGGCTAGATAAGATGAAGGAACTGAATGAGCAAAAGGCGAGGCTACTTTACGAAGCCTTGGATGCCTCCACCTTATTCGTAGCGACCGCTAGGCCTGACTCCAGGTCTCTCATGAACGTCCCGTTTGTGATCGATCCTAAGAAAGTGACTGACGAGAATAAGCGCAAAGAACTCGAGAAGAAATTCCTCATTGAGGCGGAAAATAAAGGCCTCATCGGGCTAAAAGGCCACCGCAGCGTCGGCGGAATGAGGGCCTCGATCTATAACGCGATGCCGCTATCTGGGGTGGAAGCCCTCGTCGGCGAAATCAATAGGTTTACGAAGGAGAACGCGTAGAATGAAGCCGTTTTGTTTAGATAGGATCTCCGAGTCCGCGTTATCGAAACTTGGCGAAGATGGGGTAGCGGATTCCATCGCCGCAGCCGATTCGATCTTGGTCCGCTCGAGCGAGATGAAGGGAATGGACATCCCTAGCAATATCCTTGCCATCGCTAGGGCAGGGGCTGGGGTCAATAACATCCCGGTTGAGGAATGCGCCAAAAAGGGCATCGTCGTCTTCAATACCCCAGGTGCGAACGCAAACGCCGTCAAAGAGCTTGTCCTATGCGCTTTGTTCCTCTCTTCGCGCGACATCATCGGCGGCAACCGCTGGATCAGCGAGCACAAAGACGACGAGATGATCGCCAAAAGCGCGGAAAAGGCCAAGAAGGCTTTCGCGGGGCATGAGATCATGGGCAAGACGATCGTGGTCGTTGGGCTAGGCGTCATCGGGGTGATGGTCGCCAATTCCTGCCTTGCCCTTGGGATGAAGGTCAGGGGATACGATCCTTACCTATCGATCGATAACGCGAGGCGACTAAGCAAGGACGTGTGCTATTTTGAGCATCTGGAGGAAGCGCTCTCCGGCGCGGATTTCGTTTCGATCCACGTGCCCCTTTCCCCATCGACGAAAGGGCTCTTCGGGAAGAAGGAGATGGGGCTAATGCAGAATGCGGTGCTATTAAATTTCTCGCGCGACGCGCTTGTGGATGAAGCCTCGCTTCTAGAGGCGCTGGAGAATGGGAATGTCCTCCGCTACGTCTCCGATTTCGCGACCCCGGCTTTGGCGAAGCTCCCCTCGGTCATATTGCTGCCGCATCTCGGGGCTTCGACGGTTGAGGCGGAAGACAATTGCGCCTCGATGGCGATAGAAGAGCTTTCTAGCTACCTTTCCGAAGGCAGCATTTCGCATTCGGTCAATTACCCTGACCTCCATGTGGGAAAAAAGGAGGCGGAGAAGCGGGTATGCGTCCTCCACCTCAATGTCCCAGGAGCGATCAGCAAAATCACTTCCTCCATCCTGAAATATAACTCCAATATCGCTAGCTTCGTGAACAAAAGCCGCGGCGAATACGCCTATTCGGTCTTCGACGTCGACGGGGAAGTCGATGCCGCCTCGATCGAGGCGATCGAAGGCATCATCAAGGTGAGGATCCTCTAGATGAAAGTCGGGATGCCGGCGCTATTAGAATTCGGCTGCGTAAGGGAAAACGCCGATTTCGCTCATAGCCTAGGGCTAGATTTCGTCGAGCTGAGCCTCAACCTTTCCTATTGCAGGAAATCCCTTGCTAGCGGCAGCTTCCGTGAGGAATTAGGCGAATTGGAGGCGACGCTCCATTTCTTTGACGAAGCGGATTTTGGCACCTATCCGGAAGTCGTGGACGCTTACCTTAAGCTACTAGACCGTTATTGCGGGTACGGCGAAGGGAAGATAAGGCAAGTGAACGTCCATCTTCAATCAGGGCCCGTGGTGACGATATCGGGAGTGAAGCATTACGTTTACGAGAAGGAATTCGACGAATACGCGGATAGGCTCCTAAAAGGGCTAAGCAAAGCAAGGGAAATCTGCGCATCGCATAAGATGAATCTCGTCGTGGAGAATACCGATGATCTGCCCCCATACGCGACAAGGGTCTACGAGAAGCTAGCGGAGGCCAAATTCTTCTTCTGCTACGACATCGGCCACGATCACCTATGCAACGACTTGCTTTGGGAATTCCAATCGACCCATGACATGGATTTCAAGGAATTCCATATCCATGACGCCAAGCAGAGGAAGCAGTGCCACCTCGCTTTGGGGCAAGGCGAGCTCGACATCAAGAAATTCAAAACCCTAGCTATTGATAATGACGCCTATGTGGTCTTGGAAGTGAAATGCAGCCAAGACCTCATCGTAAGCGTAGGCACATTTTGACCGCAACGCGATTGCTGAGATAACCGCGCGTATCCAAAAGATGGATGGGGTTACGAAACGGGAAGAACCTGCAAGCCGTCTGGTTTTTTGTCACGCTTTCAGAAGTATCTGTCTTTATCGATGTGCCTTCGAATCATTTTCAGATTCCGCGTCATTCATCATGTGCTTTCCCTGTTCGGCGAAAACGATACCATTGCTTTTCATCGTTTCAATGGTTTTCGGACTATCGACAAAAATGGTCCCGCCGTCAGTTAACGCTTTCTTCGCCTCAAGCGCATTGCCAAAAACGAGTTGGCTGAGGAATCTAGCCTTAGCGGCGGTGTATTGGCCGGGGGCAATGCTTATTCCGATCGGCTTCTTAGGCTCTGGCTCGAGAGAGCCATCGTAAGTGGCCCATCCCCATCCGCAACTCGGGCATGTTGCAGTTATATAGGGGCCTTTGGACAGATCGATCATTTCGCTCCCGCATTTTTCGCAGATTATGTGTTTCATTTCTTATTGCCTCCAGGATAATAGGTTACGAAGCATCCTCGGATTGTCGGATGCGGTCTTTTGTAGTTAGATGAGTTTCGATCAGATGAAGCTCGTGGCGCGACGATTAGCACGCCGTTTGAATACGCCCATAGCAAATTGTTTGGCGCTTTGACTGGAATTCCAAGCTTATTTGCCAGCTTTTGGGCAAAACCATCAGGGGCAGAACCGGTATTGCATGATAGAAGTCTAATCCCTTTATTCCGAAATGGCGGATTCTTTTTTATGATCTTGGCAAGTTCGGACATTATTTTGGTGGCTAAAATTTCTCGCCTACCATTTTTACTACTTCGTTTTTATTTCCTTTTGGGCGAAGGCATATCGAAGAAAGGCCTTTATTCCGTCTACGGCTCAAGGTTTTATAGCAAGCTAAGCGCTGACCTCCGGCGGGAAATACCCAACTTGATAGGACTTTCTGTATCGAACCTCCGATATATGAAGTATTTTAATGAACGTTATCGCGGGCTATTTCAAAATCATCAACAGCCTGTTGACGAATCTCCGAGTGATGACTACAACGCCATTTTCTTTATCCCGTGGGGCCATCATGCGGCGATTTTGGGAAAACGAAAACTCTTGGTCCTGCCGACGAAAAAAGCGCAGCAGTGCTGCGCTTTGATGGCGTTTCGCTTTCGAATTAAGCGGCTTTGCCGACGGAACCGAAGAGTTCCATCTTCTCTTTGACCTTGGCTTGAATCGCGAGGAAGCCGGGCTTGAGGAGCTTGCGGGGGTCATAGCCCTTGCTGGTGTTCTCAGCAGTGGGGTCGGCCTTGCCGGCAAGGCAGTATTCCTTGGTCGCGGCAGCGAAGGCGAGCTGGCAGTCGGTGTTGACGTTGATCTTGCTCACGCCACCTTTGATGGCCGCTTTGATCTGATCGTCGGGGATGCCGGTGCCACCATGGAGAACTAGCGGTATGCCGCCGGTCGCTTCGCCGATCTTCTCGAGGGCGTCGAGGTGGAGACCAGTCCAGTCGGCCGGATAGATGCCGTGGATGTTGCCGATGCCGGCAGCGAGGAAGTCAACGCCGAGGTCGGCGATCTTCTTGCACTCCGCGGGATCCGCGACTTCGCCATCAGCGGTGATGCCGTCTTCGGTTCCGCCGATCGCACCAACTTCGGCTTCGATCGAGAGGCCCTTGTCGTGGGCATAGTCGACGAGCTCTTTGGTCTTGGCGAGGTTCTCCTCGAAGGGGAGGGAGGATCCATCGAACATGATGGAAGTGAAGCCAGCTTCGACGCAGGCTTTGGCGCCAGCATAGGAGCCGTGGTCGAGGTGAAGGGCGACGGGGACGGTGATGCCGAGGCTCTCATCGAGTGCCTTGACCATCGCGGCGACGACCTTGAAGCCGCCCATGTACTTGGCAGCGCCTTCGGAAACGCCGAGGATGACGGGCGATTTCAGCTCTTCGGCGGTGAGGAGAATGGCTTTGGTCCATTCAAGGTTGTTGATGTTGAAATGGCCGACGGCGTAGTGCTCGGCGCGCGCCTTTTTCAGCATCCTGGTTGCATTGACTAGCATTTTATGTTGAACCTCCAAGTTCAATTGCGTGTTAATTATCCTTCTTTTTATTTCGCGTTTCCATAGAAAAGCGCACATCGATTTCATGAATTCTTATAGCGGCCTCTTCGATTGCGTTGCAACTGCTAGAATAGTTATGGCTCCATTGGAATAAAAAATGCGCAAGACGTGGGCAAATGGATTGAAAAGCGGCGGAGTATGTATCATAATTTGTGCATGAAGCACAATAGATGGTGGCGCGATTGCGTCGGGTATGTCATTTACCCGCAGGCCTATTTGGACTCGAATGATGATGGCATTGGCGATCTTAGGGGGATCGAATCCAAACTCGATTACCTCCGCGATCTAGGAATCAACTTGATCTGGCTCGGCCCGATTTTCAAGTCGCCCATGGAAGATAATGGCTACGACGTGAGCGATTATCTTTCGATCGCCCCCGAATACGGGACGATGGATGATTTGAAGCATCTCATCGATCGCGCGCATGAATTGGGCATCAAAATCATATTGGACCTCCCCCTCGCCGCGACTAGCGATGAGCATCCTTGGTTTCAGATGGCTATCAAAGACCCGGATTCCGCAGAGCGCGGCTATTATTTCTTCCGCAAAGGGAAGCTAAAAGACGGCGAGCTCGTCCCGCCCAATAACTGGGCAAGCTTCAACTCGATTCCCGCGTGGACCAAGGTCCCAGATAGCGACGAATATTACCTCCATATCTTCGCCGAGAAGCAGCCTGATCTAAACTGGTCGAACCCCGCGGTTCGCAAATCCATGGCAGACGTGGCATTGTTTTACCTGAATCTCGGCGCGGATGGCTTCCGGATCGATGCGATGGCGCACCTTTCCAAAGACATGTCCTTCAGCGATTCGAACTTGCCGGATCACGGCAATGGATTCGTCCTCGACACCGACAAATTCTCCAATCGACCAGAAGTAGGGGAATACCTTAAGGAATTCTCCGACGCGCTTAACGTGGATCATGATCCCTGCCTCATCGGCGAAGCTGGCGGAGGGATAACCCCCGAAAACGCTGCACGTCTCGCCTCAATTGAGAATGGGCCTGTCTCGATGATCTTCAATTTCGACACGGTTTGGAACAATGGGGCCTTTGGCTCCATCGATAAAAAGGACGAGGAGATCAAAACCGACCTCGTGCTTTTGAAGAGCAATTTCCAGCGCTGGTACGAGAAGTGCCATGGCGTGGCGGACATGCCGCTATATTGGTGCGACCACGACCACCCGAGGGTACTTAGCCAATACGGGTCCGAGAAATACCGTAACGAAAGCGCGAAGTGCCTCCTCACCACGCTTCTATTCCTCTATGGCACGCCATTTATCTACTATGGCGACGAAATCGGCATGAGCAACGTGACTTACGATAAGCCCGAGGATTTCTTCAGCGATTCGGCAACTAGGACCGATGTCGCGTATCTTCGCTCCAAAGGGTATGGCGATGAGCAGATCACCCATTATCTGAATCGCTGCTCGCGCGTCAATAGCCGCACGCCCATGCAATGGGATCGCGGCGAGAACGCCGGGTTCTCAAAGAAGGGATCCGTGAACAAGGTGAACGGAAATTACCTGCAGGGCATCAATATCTATGACCAGATGCGCGACCCTTGGTCCATCTTGAATTTCTATCAGTACGCGATTTGGAAGAGGCGTGACGCGCTTTTGAATGACGCGGTCATCAACGGAACCCTTGAATTTTTGGATTTCTATAACCCAGACGTCTTCGCCTACCGCCACGTCGGAGCTTCGTGCGAGCTCATCGTCGTGAGCAACTTCACCGAGAAGGAGGTCGATTTCCCCTTCTACCACGCGATTGGAGAAGTTATCCTGCAGAATTACGATAACGTTTATCTGCGTGACCATACCTTCCACCTTCGCCCATTCGAGTCATTCCTGCTAAGGATCAGAAACGATGAATAAGATCTATCTTTTCTTAGCGGACGGCGATTTCCCAAAGCCGGAATTCCTGATGAGACTGAAGCGCCTTGGGATCGAGGAACGCTCCGTCCGCTTCCCTTCTTCTAGACGCGCCGAATTCGTCGCTCCGGCAGAGGTTGCCTATGCCCTCGATACCGTTTTGCTTCCTTATCACGATGAGCATGGCGTGAAGATCGGCTGCCTCGTTAGCCATGCCCATGGGCAACTAGAGGAGAAAGCCCTTGAGAAAGCCCTTCTATATTTCGCGAACTACCCTTGCTATCTGACCGATATCTTGATGCGCGACATGAGCTTCGGCGATTTTTCAACCTACAACCTCCTCATGAAACAATTCAAGCACGTCGATCAGGAACTCCTCTCCGCGGCCGGCGCCTACCTTCGCTGCGGCTGCAATTCCAATTACGCTTCCGAAGTCCTCTTCGTCCATCGCAACACCTTCCGCAACCGCCTTGACCGTTTCGTGGAAGTGACGAATCTCGACATCCGCGATTACCATAATGCGTTGCTGTTAGAGATCTATTTCCAGCTGCGCGGCAAAAATTAATTTAAAAATTTTTTCTTCGACCCTATCTGAACTTTTTGGAAACTCCAAAAAATTTTAGGGTCGTTTTTCGTTTTTTTCGGCAATTAGTAAGTGAGGAGATCTTTTTCTCAAGGAGGAAAAAACGGAATCATGATGCCGAAATCGAATCAGGGCGAACCCGCCAAGAAAGAAATAATCCCGAAGCTATTCAAGCGCCTTTTCGGCGCAAGAAGCGGGACAAGCAGGCTTATGTCGAAATATAGCTTCTACAAGAATAGAAAAACACGCTTTCATCCAAGCGCTAGATATTGCTCAAATCAAAAACAATTCCACTGCGCTCCATTCATTCCCACAGCCGAACGTCCTTGCACCGAAATAAAAGCAGATAAAAGAGGCCCGCCTCACTTTTAGATTCTTCTGCCAAAGGCAGGACAATAGACGAACAATAAACGATAAGGAGACAATTCCATGAACGATTCACTTGCAAAAGTCGCGAAAGCGAGCCGCATCATCTTCCCAATCTTAGCATTAGCCATGATCGCGGTGGGGGCGTTCCGCTATTTCGCGGAACAGAATTACGCCGCGCTGGGGGAGGATGGCATCCTCGCCCTCTTCTTCATCGCCGCCGGATATGTCGTCACGCCGATCGTGAACGCGCTCGACAAGATGCAGCCGGAAGTCGACGAAGAGGGCAAACCGATCGAACACGATCAAGGGCTATAAACGAAAAACGACCACATGGGTCGCTTATTCGGATTCCTTTTTGCCTTTGTAGGGTCTTTTGGCGCCATATGGCTTCCTTCCTCTAGACGAGAATTTTCTTTCGCCTTGATGGGAGGAACGTCCATGGCTTCCATAGCCTTTTCCGCCGGTCTTTTTGCCGCGGAACGAGGATCTTTTCGCCTCGAGCTTCGCTTTTCTTTCAGCGGCCTTGCGCTCTTTCTCCGCCTTGGCCTCAAGCTTCTTCTCGACGATTTCCTTATGGGTCTTCTGCCATTCGACCTTCTTATTAAGGAAAGCGATCGCTTCCTCTTCGTCCATCACGCGGACGCCATTGCCGGAAAGAAGGGCGGCGGTGACGCCTTTTCCCGCGATTTTGCGGTCGCGGAAATAGCCGTCATAGATCTCTTTGCTGCCGCAAGAAGGGGAGCCTTGCTTGAGGATCGCCAATTCGATCCCGAGCAATTTGCATAGGCGAAGCGCCTTCTCGGCGCCTTCGCGATATTGCTCAGTCACATCGACCCCGTCTTTGTTGATGACCCAATTCCCCTTTCTTTCGGCCGGGACCCTTGGGCAGGGGAGGCCGCCTTCTATCTCAGGGCAAAATGGAACGAGCTCAAAGAACTCGAGCAGGCCCTTCAATTCCTCGACGAGGTTGTCGCCTCCGTCGTATTTCGTTTTCTCGCCCAGAAGGCAGGCGGATACCAAGATTTTTTCCATCGGGCAAATCATACCCAAACGGGGAAGCAAAATAAAGCATGGGCGCGTATAATTGTCAAAGCATGGACGTCAAGAGGATCTACGAATATCAGGGAAAGCGCTACGAGGCGACGATCACCTTCAAGAGGATGAAGTCGCTCGTGATGCGGATGGGCGCGGAAGAAGGCACCCTCCGCATCTCGGCCCCAAACCGAACTCCGCTCCGAGAAATCGACAAATTCGTAGAGTCCCATCTCGACGGATTGCTCAAGAAGGCCGAGAAGCGCAGCCTCCTCGGCAAAGAGGAGGATGGGTTCATCCATTTCCTTGGCCAGAAGGCGGAAGTCGGGGACCTAAGCTTGGAGGAGCGGAAGGAGCTCTTTCGCGCGCGGGCGCTTCAGATTTTCCAGTCCCGCGTCGATTATTACGCGCCCCTGATGGGAGTGCCGGAAGGAAAGTACAAGGTGAAGGTGCGCGACATGAAGACCCGCTATGGCGTCAATTCGCGCCGCAGCAACTCGATCACCTTCCAGCTCGACCTCATCCAATACGCCCTTTCGACCATCGATTCGGTCGTGGTGCACGAACTCGCACATCATTTTGTCTTCAACCATTCGGAGGCATTCTATAAAATCGTATTGAAGTACTGCCCCGATTATTGGGACAAGCGGAGGAAATTGCTTCATAAAGAATATGAGTGACGTCATCACAAGCAGGACCAACCCCAAGGTCAAAGCCGCTTCCTTATTGAAAGGGAAACCTGGCGAAACCTATCTCATCGAGGGATTTCACCTCGTCGAGATGGCTTTTGAAAATGGCTGCTTATCCGAGGTATTTGCCCTTGAGGAGCCGTCGTTTCCGTTTGCTAACGCCCATATAGTGACCCCCGAGATCATCGAAAAGCTCGCCTCAACCTCCCATCCTGAGCCGATCGTCGGCGTCGCCAAAAGAAAAGGCGAAGCCCCATATGCGTGCCATAAAGCGGTGGTGTTCGATAGAATTCAAGATCCTGGAAACATCGGCACCCTTCTCCGCAGCGCCCTCGCATTCGGATTTGAAGACGTCTTGTTCCTCCCTGGAACTTGCTCTCCCTTCAACCCCAAGGCAATCCAAGCGAGCCAAGGCGCGATATTTGCCTTGAATCTCCATTTTGCCGCCTCTATCGAAGAAGGCTTTGATGCGCTCCGCGAGCGAGGGTATCGCATCATCGGCACCGCCTTAAGCGAAAAATCAGTCCCCTCAGAAGGGCATGTTTACCCAAAGCAATTCGCCCTGATTCTTGGAAACGAGGGGAGGGGTGTATGCGAATTCGCCCTGAATCACTGCGATGACCTGCTTAAGATCTCGATGCAGGGAATCGATTCTTTGAACGTTGGCGTTGCGGGAAGCATCTTGATGCATGACGCTTACGCTCCTCACGGCCGATAGCTTTTACGATGCTTCGATTAGGCGACGCCTATATTGTGCAACGGCTGACATTTGGGCATATTCGCGCATTATAGTGCACACGTATAAGCGCAAGCTCAATAGCATCTGAAATCATTGAAATGGTGGATACCGGACCTGGTCTTTTGAAACGTTTTTTAACTTGTTTGCCTATATTGTACAAACAAGATTTAAAGGCGAATTTTGTTTTTGCCTTGGAGTCTAAGGCCGATAGTACACTAGTGCACCGGACGATCGCGTGGCATCCCATCCTGGTCGCAGCACGTTTTCGTGGACCGTGATCGCAATATAAGGGCTCACCTCATTTTGGCGTTCCAGCGCCAAATTTCATAGCGACAACTGAAATTCGTTCGCACGAAAATGGCGTCAAGGCCTTTTCGGGCGGCATTTTTCCTCACCGGAAAATCCATGTCCTCTTTCTTTAAGAAAGAAAAGGCTATAGAATAGAGCCGTCCAGCGAAGAGGAGCAGTAACGGGCCTCTATTTCAATGAGGGACGGATGAACAGTGAGACCATCCGAGGAAGCATGCCCGCGAATTCGCCTTGGAGGACGCTAAGGAAACTTAGCCGCGCCCAGCGTTATCGGGAAAAAGTGCAGGCATGGCTATAAACCAATGCCTGAACCGGGATGGCACCGCGGCCCGAAAGGTCGTTCCCTGAGGCGCCTTTTTATTTTATGGAGGGTCGAAGATGGACCTGATCGAAAACACGAAAGAAGTTGGCCAAAGAGCCAAACAGGAGCTTGAGAAGCTCCACACCGCCGTCGAGCTAGACGCGTTCTTTGCCAAGTTTTTGGCCAAGAAGGGCGAGATTCCGACCCTTATGGGCAACATGAAGGCCGTCCCAGCCGAGCTACGCGCCACATTCGGAAAAGCCGTCAACGACGTCAGGACATCCGTCAACGAGCTTTTCGAACGCAAGAAAGCGGAGATCGAGAAGGCTAAACTAGAGAAGAAACTCGCCGAGGAGAAGATCGACATCACTCTTCCTGGTGCCACGCTTAGCCCCGGATTCAAGAATCCCTATTACGGCATCATCGATGAGGTGACCGACATCTTCCTGCAGATGGGATATGAAGTCGCGGAAGGCCGCGACGTCGAGACCGATCGCTTCAATTTCGAATTGCTGAACGTCCCGAAGGACCATCCCTCCCGCGACATGCAGGACACCTTCTACCTGATCGACGACTTGCTCCTTAGGACCCAGACTTCCGCAGCCCAGGCCCATAAGATGCTCGAGAACGAAGTCAAGACCCCGATCCGCATGATTTGTCCTGGCAAAGCCTATCGTCGCGACGATGACGACAACACCCATTCCCACCAGTTCGCCCAGATCGAAGGTCTGGTTGTGGACCACAATATCTCCATCGCAAACCTCAAGGCGACCCTTGAGCTCTTCGTGAAGAAAATGTTCGGCGAGAAGCGCGAAATCCGCCTCCGCTCATCCTATTTCCCGTTCACCGAGCCTTCCGTTGAGGTCGATGTCTCTTGCTTTGCCTGCCAAGGCAAGGGCTGCTCGATTTGCAAAGGCACCGGCTGGATTGAGATCCTCGGGGCTGGCATGGTCAACCCCAAGGTGCTCGAGATGTGCGGATACGACCCCAAGGAGTGGTCGGGATTCGCCTTTGGCGTCGGCGTCGAACGCGTCGCGATGCTCCGCTATGGCATCGACGACATCCGCCGTTTCTACCAGAACGATATCCGCTTCCTGAAGGATTATCCGCTTAAGTGAGGTCTAGACAATGAAAGTATCCTATCAATGGCTATCCCACCTCGTCGATCTCGACGGGGTCACCCCAGAGGAGCTCGCGAACAAATTCACCTTCGCGGGCGCCGAAGTCGAAGGCGTTGACCGCCTCGCCAGCGGCACGAACCTCGTGATCGGGCAAATCCTCGAATGCGAGCCCCATCCCGATTCCGACCATCTCCACGTCCTAAAAGTCGATGAGGGCGAGAAATATGGCGTCGTTCAGATCGTCTGCGGCGCGCCGAATGCGCGCAAAGGCCTCAAGGTCATCGTCGCTAGGTCCGGCGCCAAACTTCCCGAAGTCGAAATCAAGCCTAGCGTCATCCGCGGCGTCGAGAGCAATGGCATGTGCTGCAGCTTGCTTGAATTAGGCGTCGACCGCAAATTCCTAACCGAATATCAGCTCGCCGGCATCGAAGAACTCCCAGAAGATGCGCCGGTCGGCGAAGAAAACGTCCTCGATTATCTAGGACTAGGCGACACCATCATCGATTTGGACCTCCTTCCGAATCGCCCTGACCTCTACGCCGTCTACAACATCTCCCGCGAGGCTGCGTGCCTTCTTTCGCGCGAAGTCAAGATCCCCGAGCAAAAGGATTACGCCTCCTATAAGCCCGAATTCGAAGTCGGCTCGACGGCGCCTAAGTGCCCGGCCTTCTCGATTCGCATCGCCCATGACGTCAAAAACGCGCCCTCTCCGCTATGGATGAAGCGCGCCCTTGAGGCAAGCGGCATCCGTTCCATCAACGCGGTCGTCGATATCGGCAACTACGTGATGCTTGCGACTGGACAGCCCCTCAACATGTATGACCTCGATAAGCTCCCGTCCCATAGTCTCATCGTTCGCGATGACCTCGAGGAGGAATTCCTCGCGATGGACGGCAATTCCTATAAACTCGAGAAGGGCGACCTCGTCGTCACTAGTTCCGGTAGGCCCATGTGCCTTGCTGGCATCATGACCGCCGATGCCTGCCGCGTCGACGAGAATACCAAGAATATCGCGATCGAGGCGGCGAATTTCGGCTACGCGGAAATCCGTAGGACCAGCAATCGCATCGGCTTGGCTAGCGATTCCAGCATGCGCTTCTGCAAAGGCATTAACCCGAACCAAGCGGAAGAAGTGCTCATCATGGCAAGCGCCTTGCTTAAGGAAATCTGTGGCGCGGAGAAGATCTCTTCCACTAGCGTCTACGATAGCTTGGCCCATGAGCCGAAGCGCATCATGACCTCGCTTAGTTACATCAACTCCCGCCTCGGGACTTCTTTCTCCGAAGAGGAGGTGCTAGAAGTCCTAAAAAGGGACAATCTGAAACTATTGAGCGCGGAAGACGGGGAATACGAATTCGAAATCCCCTCTTACCGCATCGACATGGATGGCGAAGCCGACATCTCGGAAGAGGTGATTCGCATCCTCGGATACGATAACGTCAAATCCATCCTTCCCTATAGCGAGCTTGCTTTGACGGGCCTTACGCTTGCCCAGCAGAAGACCCGCTCCGTCAGAAATTACCTCCTGGCGAATGGGGTGAACGAGGCTTTGACCTACACCCTCACGAGCAAAGAGGCGACCCGTGCATTCGCTTTCCTCGATGAAAGCGAACCATACGTCCTTCAGAATCCGATGACGGTGGAAAGGGAAGCGGTGCGCAAAGGATTGGCCGATTCCTTGCTCCAATGCGCGACCTATAACGCCGCGCGCCAGAATAAAGACGTCGCCCTGTTCGAAGTAAGCGACGTCGATAGCCATGGCCGCGTCGGCAAGAACCTCTGCATCGTCTTAAGCGGATCCAAGCATATGCAGGGCAGCCTTTCGGTTGCTCCGTATAGCTTCTTTGACGCGAAAGGCCTGATCTATGGCGTCCTTGCGATGCTAGGGCTAGGCGAGAATCGCTTCCAGATCGCCCCGTGGTCTTTAGGCGGAGAGGAACTCCATCCTGGCCGTTCCGCCGAAATCAGAATGGGCAAGCGCCTGATCGGATATATCGGCGAATTGCATCCGCTTGAATTGAAGCGCCGCGATTTAAAGAATGCGGTGGTGGCTGAGCTTGATTTCTCATTCCTTCTCGAGCAGAAGACCAGCATGCCCAAAGCCTCTATCCCGCCTAGGTTCCCCTCTGTTTCCCGCGACCTGGCGTTCCTCGTCGATTCCTCGGTGAGCTATGCCTCGATCAAGAGAGAACTTCAGAAGACCTCCTCGCTTCTAAAAGGCATTGAGATCTTTGACCTCTATCAGGGATCAAACATCGTTTCCGGGAAGAAATCGATGGCCTTGACCCTCACCTTCTTGGCGGAAGATAGGACCCTCCGCGAAGAGGAAGTTGCCGATGCGACGAAGAAGGTAGTTTCCACTTTGGCTTCCAAATTCGGAGCGGAGGTCCGTTCGTGAAGATCCACAAGAATTCAGTGATGGAGGCTCGCCCTCTTGAACTCAATGAGGAGATCGATTTCTCGGGCCGCGATTTCGCACCCGCCTATCCTCTTCTAGGCATCAAAAACGCCCATGTGGAAGGCTTGGTGGAAAGGAACGATGACTTCCTTACAGCGAACCTCTATGTGTCTGCGATCCTTATACTATCGGACGCGCGCACGTGCGAGGCTTTTGAACAGCCGGTCGAAGTAGAGGATATCTACGACCTTCTGGACAATCCAGACCAAGAAGGAGACGGCTATATCTTCGAGGGGAAGACGATTGAGTTAGACGATTTGGTCTTCTCGATTCTCCGCTCGCAAGTGCCCATCGCGCCTCATAAAGAAGGCTCAAAGCTGCCTGAAGGCGGGGAAGGGTATGTCGTCTATTCTTCGGACGAAGCGGAAGAACCATCTGAAGGAAATCATCCCTTCGAAGAAGCACTGAAAAACTACTAATAAAATACTAGGTTTCTTTTGAAAAACTTTAAAAACTAAAGAACCAGTCTAACAAAACCAAAATCAAGGTTTTGAAGCAAAAATTGATATGTGGCGGAATCGACTTCTGATACCGCCACATTTTTTCTTCGGTTTTCCACTAATATATGAATTTTCTTGAATGGTTTTTCGAAATTCCTTGAAAAGTTTTGAATTTTCTTGAATAACAGCAGGGGTTGTGCGAATATATTGGCGGGAGGTCACTGAATGATTCGATGGTTTAACGAAAAAGAAAGGGACGGATCGGCATCGCTGTATTCGACGAATCTCACGTTGAATTCGACGGCCGCGATTCCGTTCGAGAACGCTTACCGCGTCATGGTAGGCGTGGATGGGCGCGATCTAGTGCTGCGCCCGCTAGAGAAGGCTTTGGTTGATAGAGGAACATTTGATTCCGCCACCCTCTATCCGATCGTGAGCCACAAGAGCTATGCCAGGATCTCCTCGACCTCGCTCATGTCGATGGTCTCGGATGCGCTTGGCGTCCAGCTCACATCCCAGCCGACGCGCTTCGTCGCACGCTGGGATGAGGACAACGGTTTCCTTAGAATCGTTGGCGCAGTAAAGCAGGAGGCTATCTGATTATGGAACAGTGGATGTGGCTCGTATGGCTCGTCCTCGCGGTGGTCTGCTTCATCGCCGAAGCGGTGACCGCGGCAGTCGTATCGATATGGTTTGTGGCGGGGGCGCTCGTCGCGCTCGTCTTCTCGCTCATCCCTGACTTCACCCCGTTCTGGGTTGAGATCATCATCTTCGTGGGCGTGTCGGCAGTGCTATTCGTGGCCCTTCGACCGTTCATCGCCAAATACATGAAGAAGAAGGTCGTGAAGTCGAATGTCGATGGAATGATCGGGAAACGTGGTATCATCCTTACCGGATGCGATTCGCTTGCCGCCGGAGAGATCACCATCAACGGAGTGACCTGGACCGCCATGCCAGCGAATGACGAGGACGTCTTCCAAGAAGGGGAGGTTGCCTCCGTCGCCGCGATCGAGGGCAATAAGCTATTGATCAACAAAGTCCGCGGCAAATCCGACAAAGCGTGATTCGCGCATCAAAAGAAACCAAATTAAAGGAGAACAACAATGGAACCTTGGGGAATTGCATTACTCGTCGTGGGGCTATCGATCCTCGCGATCGTCATCATCGTCATCTTGACCAACGTCAAAGTCATCGGGCAGACCGAGAAAGGCATCATTGAGCATCTAGGATCCTATAAAACCACTTGGGACACCGGCATGCACATGATGATTCCCTTCTTCGACCGCTTGGCGCACCGCATCGACATGCGCGAGCAGGTCAGGGACTTCCCGCCGCAGAACGTCATCACATCCGATAACGTCACCATCCAGATCGACACCGTCGTCTTCTATTCCGTCACCGACCCGAAACTCTATGCCTACGGCGTCGAGAATCCGGTTCAGGCGATCGAATTCCTCTCCTCGACCACTTTGAGGAACATCATCGGCGAGCTCGATCTCGACTCCACCCTCACCTCGAGGGACATCATCAACGAGAAGATGCGCAAGATCTTAGACGCCGCCACCGATCCTTGGGGAATCAAGGTGACCCGCGTCGAAGTCAAGAACATCCTCCCGCCCCGCGACATCCAGGAAGCGATGGAACGCCAGATGCGCGCCGAACGCGAAAAGAGGGAAAAGATCCTTCTCGCGGAAGGCCAGAAGCAATCCGCCATCCTCATCGCCGAGGGCAACAAAGAGTCGATGATCCTCAACGCCGACGCCGAAAAGGAAGCCACCATCCGTCGCGCAGAAGGCGAAGCGACCCGCGTCAAAGCGATGCGCGAAGCCGAAGCGGAAGGTATCCGCATGGTCCGTCAGGCTGAGGCGGACGGCATCAAGGCCATCCGCGAAGCTGGGGCCGACGAAGCGGTGCTCCGCATCCGCGGTTACGAAGCCCTCGCCCAAGTCGCCGATGGCAAGGCCACCAAGATCTTCCTTCCGAATGACCTTCAGCCCCTCGCTGGCGCCGCTAGCGCGATCGCCGAATCGATCCGGAAGCCCGAAGAGGCACCCGAAAAGAAGTAATCGTCGACGAATTCGACAAATTCAACCAGCCGTTCCCGCCGGGGCGACTGGTTTTTTACATTTCTTTCCCACCTAAAAAAGATTCGAAATTTCTCGCATTTTCTATTGTATAGAATTGTTTTGAATGCTAAGATTTGTGTACAAGGTGGGCAAAAGTGGGAAAGGTATTTTACGGAACATACAATCGATCCCTCGATTCCAAAGGCCGCCTTCAGCTGCCGTCTGACTTCGATTGCGAGGATGGCGACACGCTTTACGTCATGAAGGGATTGGACGGATGCATCTCCGTCTTCCCGGAAGACAGATTCATCGGCCTTACCGAACGCCTTTCCACTATGGATTACGCCAAAGCCGCCGACCGCGCCTTCATCAGGGAGACGCTGCGCTCGGCGAAAAAGCTCAAGGTGGACTCCCATGGGCGCATCAGCCTCACGGTTGAGCTCTTAAGGAAGTACTCCATCGACGCTTCGGTGCTCATCCTCGGCTCTCTCGATCGCTTCGAGATCTGGGACCCCGCGACTTATGAAGCCTATGAGAAGTCCCTCGATTCCTATGAGGCGTTAGCCGAAAGGGCCGGAGCATGAGCTACGTCCACATCCCCGTCCTCCTCCATGAGTCGATCGAGGCGCTTGGCATCAAGCCGGGCGGAACCTACGTCGACCTGACCTTAGGCAGGGGAGGGCATTCCAGGGCGATCCTTGAGAAACTTGGCGGAAGCGGAAAGCTATTCTGCTTCGACCAAGACGATCAAGCGGTCAAAGAAGGAGGGCAGAACCTCCAGGGCCTAGGGAATTTCGAGATCGTCCATTCGAACTTCGCCCATTTCGCCGAGGAGCTGAAAGCCCGCGGCGTGAGCCAAGTCGATGGAATCCTCGCCGACTTGGGGGTCTCAAGTCCCCAATTCGACGATCCCGAGAGGGGATTCTCCTATCGGGTGGATGCGCGCCTAGACATGCGCATGGACCGCTCCGCAAGCCTAACCGCGGAAGAAGTGGTCAACACCTACCCCCTCGAGAAACTCGCCAAGGTCATCGCTGACTATGGCGAGGACCGCGATGCCTACCAGATCGCCAAGATGATCGTGAGGCACCGCGAGCAGGCGCCCATTCGCACGACCTTCGAGCTCGTCGAATGCATCAAGGCGGCGAAATCGCCTAAAGCCCTGCGCCAAAAAGGCCATCCGGCCAAGCAAACCTTCCAGGCGATCCGCATCGAGGTGAACCGCGAAAAGCAATCCCTAGAGGAGATGCTAGAAGCTTTCCCCGAGATGCTCGCCCCAGGCGGAAGGATTGCGATCATCACGTTCATGTCGCTGGACGACAGGATCGTGAAAAGGAAGTTCGCCTCCCTCACGACGGTGGAGGGAAGCCGCGACGACATCCCCATGCTTCCTAGCGAAGTGGGGGACGCTCCGTTTGAGAAGCTGACGCGCAAGCCGATACTTCCGAGCGCTGCCGAACTTGAGAATAACCGTCGCGCCGCGAGCGCAAAGCTCAGGGCGATCCGCAAAAAGACATAGCGAAGAAAGGAGGCGGAGAACATGAAAGACAAATTGCTGCACACCGGGCACAAGAAGCTCTATTACCGGATGCGCTTCTTTCTGATCGGCCTCTTCTCCCTCGTCGCTTTGGCCGGGATCTCCGCGACCCCGATCGCCATCACCTATTCGATCGCAATGGCTAACGCCGCCAAGGCGGAAGCAAGCCATGCGGAAAAGCCCGCTGCGGAGGGCCCGATCGTCTCGGAGCTCTCCTCCTACCAAGACTAGAAATAGCGTCCGGCTATTCTACAAACCGCGCATCTCTCTCCCTCGGCGCGGTTTTCTTGTGCGGTTTAACCAAGTGCGAAAAAACTACTAATTTCTTAACGGTTTTCTCTTTGCTTCCTTACGCGCACGGGTTACAATTACGCGTGAGAACCAGTTATGGATAAGCCACTCGTATGCATGGAAATAAGCTCGGGCGCGATTAGAATGGTCGTCGGCCATGAGCTTAATGGCGCCCCGATCGCCCTATACACCAAGGAAATCAAGGTGCCCGGGCTATTCAAAGACGGGGAGCTTTCCGATGAGAACCTGGCGCTAAAGGCGCTTGCGAGCTACCACACGATCGTCGATGAGGCGGAGAAGCTTCAGCTGAACATCACCCGCATCAACATCGTCCTCCCTTCGATTGGCCTGCAGGTCTATCAAAACGACAAGACCACCAACGTCATCGCGATGAACAACCAGATCGAGAAGATCGATATCTCGAACGTCGTCTCGCTCGTCCACAAAGAGACGGTCCCTGGCGGCAACCAAATCGTCGACATCATTCCTGACGAATATGTCCTCGACAATGGGGAGCGCTTCTCAAACCCGCCGCTAGGCAAGCGCTCGAAATCGCTCACCATCAAAGCCAAAATCCACGCGCTGCCCTCTCGAACCGCCCAGCTTTGGAGCAATTTGACGAGCAAAGCGGGATACCGCGTGAACAAGAGCTGCGTCTCGGCCTATTGCGCCGCATCGCTATTCAAAACCTATCCTGACCTTCCGCAATCCTATATCCTCGTCGATATCGGCGAGCACACGACCGAGGTCTCCTTGATCGGAAATGGCGCCCCCTATGCCACGACCTCATTCTATTTGGGCGGACGCGACCTGACCGAGGACATCGTCGAGGGATTCGGCGTGAACTTCGATGAGGCGGAGCGCGTCAAGATCCGCTATGGCTATGAGCCGAGGCGGATGAAGTTCAATCCCCCGATCACCCAAGGGCGCGATGGCGCGGACCGCTCATCCCCCTTCTACCAGAAGGACCTGAACAACGTCATCACCGCGTTTTTCGAGAATTACGGCAGCATGCTATCCAATTCCGTGGATGCCTTGCTTGCCCGCTACCAAGGGAAATTCGATACCCTTCCGATTCTCGCTACCGGAGGCGGGAGCTTGCTCCGCGGCCTTCCGTCCTTCCTTCGCGCGATCTTCCCGAAGCGCGAAACGACCATCGTCGCGCCCCGCGTCATCGGCGCGCGCAACCCGAGCTACGTCAATGTGCTTGGCCTATTGCTTGCCTCGAGCAAATACACGGGAAGCCTAGAGGACAATTATCGCGGCATGACCACCGTCTCTCGCGTCGGCGGGTCCGGTCAGAAAAAGCAGCAGGGCGGAAAGCGTCAGAAAGACGACTCCACCGAAGAAGACGCGCTATAAAGGAGGGACAGCAGCATGGCGAACATGAACATGGACCTTGATAACTTCGAACCAGTCGCCCGCATCGTCGTCATCGGCGTAGGCGGAGCTGGCAACAACGCGGTCAACCGCATGATGGACGAGCACATCGATAACGTCGAGTTCTACGTCCTGAACACCGACAAGCAAGCCCTCGCGACCTCGAAGGCCCCGAACCGCATCGTCATCGGGGAGCAAGTCACCGCTGGCTTAGGCGCCGGAGGAGATCCCGAAGTCGGCAAGGAAGCGGCAATCCAATCGACCGATGAGATTCGCGACATCGTCCGCGGGGCGAACATGGTTTTCATCGCCTCCGGCATGGGCGGCGGAACCGGGACCGGCGCTTCCCCGATCGTCGCACAGATCGCCCGCGAAGAAGGCGCGCTCACCATCGCGATCGTTACCCGTCCCTTCACCTTCGAAGGCAAGACGAGGATCGCCAATTCCGTCGCAGGACTCAGTGAGTTAAAAGACGCCGTCGACTCGATCATCATCGTTTCCAATGACAAATTATTGATGGCGAGCGGACTCGTTCCGATCTCGCAGGCTTTCCAGGAATCCGATCGCGTTTTGGCCCAATCCGTCAAGACCGTCACCGACTTGATCTTGCTTCCTGCGATCATCAACCTCGACTTCGCTGACGTTAGGTCAACCCTTAAGAATTCTGGCATCGCCCTCATCGGATTCGGCATGGGCAACGGTCCGAACAAAGCGGAAGACGCGGCGGAGAACGCGATCAATTCGCCACTCCTAGAAGCCTCGATTTCTGGCGCCAGGCGCGCGATTTGCGCAGTCACATGTGGCGTGAACGTCTCGCTTTACGAAGCTGAGGAATGCGTCAATAGAATCATCGAGCAGGCCGGCAGCGCCATCGACATCAAATTCGGCGTCTCCATCAACGACCAACTCGACGACACGATCTTCGTCTCTGTCATCGCGGCGGATTTCACCGAGGAATACGACTTCACCTCCATTCCGACCTTCGCTCATCCGCAGCGCTCTGCCATCGGGTCTGGCGTTGACGAAGCGAGGAAAAAAGCCGTCAGCCATCAAGAAGGCGAAATCGGGGCCAAAGAAGAAGAGGATTCACTCTCGAACACGATTCTTCCTGACTTCCTCAAAGGACGTCTTGGGGACTCTTAAGAAACATGCTGGGGCGGACTTTGTTCCGCCTTTCTTTTCGTTATGGAGTCGCGCATTGGCGCGCTTGCGCGAAGCCTGCCATTAACTAATTTAGAATCCATATGAAGATCAGGTCATTGATTCTTTTGTTATGGTGCCCAGCCTATTCTTCTTTGTGCGGTGCCGAGCCTATTGAGGTTCTTTTTCTAACCCGCGAAAAGCGATCCCAAGGCCTTTTGGGTTTCCTTTTGCCTGCGTCGAAAAATCGATGCAGGGGCTTTTGTTTTGAAAAATCATTCGATAATTATCGCACAAATATATTGACCTAGTTTGATAAACTAGATAGAATTTGACTGCTCGTTAACCTCGCGAATTCGTTAGCAAAGGAAGAAAGACATGAAAAAAGACATCCAGCTTTCCGCGGAAAGCACCATCGACCTCCCCAAAGAAGACCTTGAAGCCTGGGACATCAAAATCCTCCATTTCCACCTCGAGAAGGAGGGGAAGACCTATTATGATGATGAAATGACCCTGCCCGAGATGTTCGCCTTCACCGACAAGACCGGCATCATGTGCCGCACCGCCGCCCCGAACATCGATGAGGAGGAAGCCCATTTCTCGAAGCTTCTCGGCGAAGCGGAGCACATCATCCACTTCACGATCTCTAGCGGCCTTAGCTCTGGCTACAACAACGCCGTCGTCGCCGCCCACGAGAACCCGAACATCACCGTCATCGATAGCCACGGAACCGCAGGCGCCATCGCCCTTCTTGCTTTCTATGCACGCGACCTCATCAACGCTGGCTACACCTATGAGGAGATCATCCCTCTCCTTCTAGAAAGGCGTGACCATCTCCAGTGCTCCTTCCAGATCGACAAATTGACCTACCTCTATAAAGGCGGGCGTTGCTCGAAGCTCGCCCTCCTCGGCGCGAACCTCCTCAAGATCCGCCCCGAGATCGTCTGCGACGCCGAAGGAAAGTTCGCCCTCGGCAAAAAGCACCGCGGGACCTTGCAGAAGTGCCTCCGCGAATATATCGAGGGGATGCTCGCCGCTTACGATAACATCGACCGCAAGAGGGTCTTCTTCACCCAATCGACCGCCCCAGAGGGCATCAAGGAGATGTGCATCGACATCGCCAAGAAGTTCGGGTTCGAGGAAATCCGCTACACCCAAGCCTCTCCGACCAACGGCTACCACGCTGGCCCTAACGTCGTCGGAATCCATTTCTTCTACGATGGCCCCCATCCGGTCACGCCGAAGAATAAGTAAGGCAAAACCCTATAAAACCAATGCGCGCTCCGTCGCGCATTTTCGCATTCGCGCCATGCGTGTGCGCATTTTCGCTTGTGAAACGCGTGCGCGAAGTCTATGATTAGGCCGTTGGCGAAGACGAAGACAACGCCCAGGGCAAAGACAGAGAGCCTTGCCGAAGCTGAGAAAAGGTACGCCTAGGGATATCACTTCCGAGCCTGAACCCCGAAATAGCAGTAAGGGTTCCGAGTAAGCCGCGTTAAGGTCATTAATGAGCCCTCGAAGGAGGGGAAGCAAGGTGGTACCGCGCGACAAAAAGCGCCCATGCGTGCCGCTTTTTTATTGCAGGAGAGAGAAAAAATGGCTCTGAAAGACACACTATCGATGCCCGCCACGGAATTCCCGATGCGCGCTGGATTGGCCCAAAAGGAGCCGGTCCTCGTCAAGAAATGGCAGGATATCGGCCTCTATGAGAAGATGAACGCGAACCGCGAGGACTGCCAGGAGTATATGCTCCACGATGGCCCGCCCTATGCCAATGGCGACATCCATTGCGGGCATGCGTTGAACCGCTGCCTCAAGGATTTCGTGATCCGCTACAAGAACATGTCGGGCTTCAAGACCCCCTTCATCTTCGGCTGGGACACCCATGGCTTGCCGATTGAGGTCAAAGTCACCAAATCGGGCGTCGACAGGAAGAAGATGTCGGTCGCGGAATTCCGCACCCTGTGCGACAAATACGCCCATACCCAGGTCGAAAGGCAGAAAGCGCAGATAATGCGCCTTGGCTGCCTTGGCGATTATGAGCATCCCTATCTCACGCTCCTCCCCGAATACGAGGCGCGCCAGATTGACGTTTTCGCCTCGATGGCCCTCAAAGGGTTGATCTTCAAAGGCGTGAAGCCGGTCTATTGGTCCCCTTCGAGCGAATCCGCGCTCGCCGAGGCCGAAATCGAATACGCCGACGTCCCCGCAAGGACGATGTACGTCTATTTCGATTTGATCGACGGCAAAGGCGTTTTGCCTTCCGATGCCAAGATCATCATCTGGACCACGACCCCCTGGACCATCCCCGCAAACCTCGCGATCACCTTGAATCCGCGCTTCGACTATGGCCTATTCGAAACCGAGAAGGGCAAGTTCGTCTTCCTCGTCTCGCTCCAAGAGAAGCTCAAGGAAGAGCTCGGCTTCGAAAAATGCGACCTCATCAAGACCTTTAAGGGCCAAGACCTTGAGCACGTCATCGCCAAACACCCCTTATATAACCGCCAGTCGCTGGTGATCCTCGCCAATTTCGTCACCGAGGAAAGCGGCACCGGCTGCGTCCATACCGCCCCTGACCACGGCGTCGATGACTTCAACGCCTGCGCCAAATACGGCATCAAGCCGTTCTGCCCGGTCGATGAGCATGGCGTCCTTCGCCTTTCCGCCGATGATCCCGTCAACGGCATGTTCTATGAGCAGGCCAACGACAAAGTGGTGGAGCTTCTTGAAGCGAATGGCCACCTCCTCAAGGAAGTCGACATCGTCCATAGCTATCCTCATGACTGGCGTACCAAAAAGCCGGTCATCTTCCGCGCGACCCCGCAGTGGTTCTGCTCGATCGAGCCGATCCGCGACCAGCTTCTGAACGCCGTCAAATCGATCAAGTGGGTACCCGCTTGGGGCGAGGGCAAGATGGTCAACATGATCAAGGACCGCGGCGATTGGTGCATCTCGCGCCAGCGCGCTTGGGGCGTCCCGCTCCCCATCATCTATAACGAGGATGGCTCCCCGATCATCGAGGAGTCCGTTTTCCGCCATATCCGCGACCTGATCGCGGAATTCGGCAGCAACGTCTGGTTTGAGCGCGAACCCAAAGACCTGCTCCCGGAAGGGTATTCGAATCCCGCGAGCCCCCATGGCAAATTCACCAAGGAGACCGACATCATGGACGTTTGGTTCGATTCGGGATCCAGCTGGAACGGCACCCTCAATGAGCGTGGCCTCAAATACCCGGCCGACCTCTATCTTGAAGGCAACGACCAGTATCGCGGCTGGTTCAATAGCTCCTTGATCCTTTCCGTGGCCTATGGCGGCGTCTCGCCTTTCGAGACCTGCTTGACCCACGGCTTCGTCATGGACGAGAAGTGGCAGAAGATGTCGAAATCCGCCGGAAACGGCATCGACCCGAACAAGATCGCCGCGGAATTCGGCGCCGACATCCTCAGGATGTGGGCCGCTTCGGTCGATTATCAAGGCGACGCGAGGATCTCTGAGCGCATCATCGCCAATAACGTCGACAATTACCGCAAGGTCAGGAACACCTTCAAGTTCATGCTCGGGAATCTAAATGGCTTCGAACCTTCGGATACCCCGGATATTTCGACTCTTTCCCTCATCGACCGCTTCATGCTCGCCGATCTAGAGGCCGTCAAAAACCGCGCAATCGCCTGCTACGAGAGGTTCGAGTTCTCTGGCGTTCTGAACGCGATCATCCCCTTCATGACCGGGGATCTGTCCGCCTTCTACCTCGACGTCAGCAAGGATGTTCTCTATTGCGATAAGCCCTCCTCTGCCCGCCGCAAAGCGATCCAATACGTGATCTACACCTGCGCGAAGCAGCTTTGCCTATTGCTCAATCCCATCCTCCCATTCACCATGGAGGAAGTGTATTCCTACTTCCCTGGCGAGAAGAAGGAGTCGGTGCAGCTTGAGAATATGCCGAAAATCAGCCACGCCTTCGCCGAAAGCGTCCTTGACACCTTCAACCAGTTCAAAGCCCTGCGCTCGCTTGTCCTCAAGTCACTTGAGGAAAGCCGCGCCGAAGGCAAGATCGGCAGCTCCAGCGACGCCGAAATCGACGTCAAGAGCTCGAATGCCCTCTTGGTGAGCTTGCTCCTTAACGAAGGGCAAGATCAGCTCAGCAAATACTTCATCGTGAGCCGCTGCAACCTCTCGGAAGGAAGTGAAGATTCCTGCGAGGTCCGCGTGTCAGAAGAAGAAGTCTGCCCCCGTTGCCGCAACCACGTCCACGAACTGCACCAATGCGGCGAAGAACGCGTCTGCAAGAGGTGCCTTGAAGCGGTGGAGGAGAAGCAATAATGGCCAAAGAAAAGGCAGAAAAAGCACCGATCAGTCCTGAGCAAAAGGCCAAAAACCTTAAGATGCTCATCATTTTCGCCTCGATCGCCGGAGCTCTCCTCATCCTAGACCTCGTCTCAAAATGGCTCGTCCAGTCCCTTGCAGGCAGCGATCCGATCGCGGTCATCCCGAACTTCTTCTACATCAGCAAGTCCTATAATACTGCGGTCGCTTTCTCGTGGGGCTCCTCGATTCCTATCGTCCCACGCCGCATCATCAACATCCTGATCTCCCTCATCATGTCGGCTTTGATCCTCGTCTATTGGATCAAGAACAACGACGACATGACGAACTGGGATCGCGCGTGCGCGATGCTACTATCTTCGGGCGCAATCGGGAATTTGATCGACAGGGCCTTCTATTGGGAGGCCACGACGGGATTCGATGGCGTCATCGATTTCCTTCAGTTCTACCTTGGAGGAGGTCCAGGGGCCGCCCAAAACTGGGTGAATCCATTCGCGACTTTCAACGGGGCGGACGCCTATCTCACGGTAGGCGTGGTGATGCTCATCGTCTTGTTCATCGTCGATGCCGTCAAGCATCCGACCGATGATCTCGACGTCGACCCTCGCCTTGTCGAAGAGGCGAAGCTCGAACTTGCGAAAGAGCAGGGCGAAGAAGCCTCTGAAAATGCCTCGGAAGCAGTCGAAGAGACGACTGTCGCGACTGAAGAAGCCCCTGCAGAGTCCGAGGAAAGCGTTTCTAAGGAAGAGCCCGAAGAAAAGTCTTCCGAAGAAGCGAAAGAAGAAAAATAAGCGACCCATGTATCAGTTTACGGTTATTTTGGAAGAGGAAGGACGTCGTTTGGACGAAGTCTTTTTCGCGCACGGAATCACCCTTTCGAGGTCCAAAGCCGCCAAGCACATCAAAGACGGCAAAGTCCTTGTGAACGGCAAATTGGAGAAGCCGCATTTCATCCTCTCGGAAGGGGATGTCGTGAGCTACGAGGAGCCAGAGCGCGAGACGACCGACATCGAGGGCGAGGACATCCCGCTTGAGATCGTGTACGAAGACGATGACGTCATCGTCATCAATAAGCCAGCCGGATTAGTTGTGCACCCTGGAAATGGGCATCATGGCGGGACGCTCGTGAACGCCCTTGTCTACCGCGAGTCGAATTTAGCCGACACCGGCGAGGCTTTTAGACCCGGCATCGTCCATCGAATCGATAAGGATACGAGCGGCTTGCTCGCCATCGCCAAGACCGAAATCGCATTCAAGGGGCTGGCGGAGCAACTCTCCGACCATTCGATGCATCGCGAATACAAAGCCCTCGTCACTGGAATCATCTCGGAAGACGATGGCAAAATCGATGCGCCTATCGCGCGCGATAGAAAGCGCCCGACCCGAAATTGCGTCGATCTCTCCGGCAAAGAAGCCGTGACCTATTTCCACGTCGAACAGCGTTACAAAAGAAGCAACGCCACACTCGTCTCGTGCCGTTTGCTCACGGGAAGGACCCATCAGATCCGCGTGCACATGGAATACATCAAGCATCCAGTGGTGGGGGATCCGCTTTATGGAAACAACAACAAAGCTCTCTATGACAAAGGGCAATTGCTACACGCCTATCGGCTGAGCTTCGTGCATCCGGTAACGAAAAAGCAGCTGACCTTTGAGGCTCCGCTGCCTGATTACTTTGAGAAGATCCTAGAAAGTTTATCCTAAGAATCCTGCGCCGCCAGGATTCTTTTCATGTTCGCGAAATTGGATTTCGTGATGGATTGTAGCGTCTCGATGCCATATTTTTTCGCGAATCCCATCGCGAATTCATCGACCGCTTCACCAGCGCCAAATGGGATTTCGCAATCGAATTGTTCCCCTAGCGCCTTCATTTTCCGCAAGAAGGAGTAGCGCGCGATGACGCTTCCTGATGCAACGCTAGGGAAAGCGAGCTCGCCTTTGGTGGAAAAAATGATTCCCCTAAGGACTTCGGGTTCGTTTTTGAGGTAGGAATAATAAAGCCCAGGCTCAGCGAATTGGTCCTGATAGACTTGGGCGAAGGGATATTTCGCCTTGAGGTTCAGGAGGCATTGGTTATGCATTCTGGCCTTGATTGAATTCATATTGAGCCCTTTGCGCACGACTTCGTTGTATTTTTCGTTCCCAAGCGAAAGCTGGGAGTAGGGGATTTCGCGAATCAACGTGGGGCCGATCTCGAGGATATGCTCATCGGTCATCTTCTTTGAGTCGGTGACGCCTAGTTCTTTAAGGAGGGAGAGATGGGCTTCATCAATGTAAGCCGCGCAGACGCAAATCGGCCCGAAGAAATCGCCAGTTCCGACTTCGTCCGACCCAATTTGCGGGAATTTCGATACACGTGTCGGCTCTTTTTTCTCTTTCGCGGGCTCTTTGTTGCCCCAGATGCTTGCTTCGTATTCCGCTTTCTCGCCTTGGAAAAGCACTTTATGGAAGCCGTTATGGACCTTGGAATAGGCAGTCACCACGACGCCTTCGGATTTCGCGATCCAAAGGGCATTTGGATTTGAGTCGAGATCGAGCGAGCCAGCGTAAAACTCCGCCATTTTGGCGATGAGGGCATCGTTAGCAAGGATCGTCGCGGAATTAGCCATGGGGTTATGATACAGCAAATCGCGCATGCCTGTGCAGTTTTATCGCGCGAGAGTGTATAATCCCATCATCATGCAAGACGTTTATCAGGTTTTGGAATTCGATCGTATCCGCGAGGGGCTCGCCGCGTTTTGTCGCGGTGCCCGCGCAAAGGGGAATGCGCTTTCGCTTCATCCCATTGGTCCAGATCGCCTTAAAAGCGAGCTTTCCTATCTCGATGAGGCCTCGACCCTCATCGTAAGCTATGGCCGAATCCCACTTGAGCTAAGCGAGGATCTCGAACAGCCGATCCGCCTTGCGTCAAAAGGCTCTTCGCTTTCCATTGAAGAGCTCGACCACGTCGCGACTTTGTGCTCTTGTGGGACCTCTGCCGCCCGATTCATCAAGCTTTCTGATGGCCGCCCGAATCTCCATGAATTCGCGGCGCAGCTGCCGGATTTATCTTTCTTGGAACAAGCGATCCACCGCGTGATTTCCCCCGATCTATTGATTTACGATAACGCTTCGCCCGAACTTAGGAAAATCAGGTCCGCTATCTCGCGCTTAGAGCGCGATATCACCACGAAAATCGGGGTGGTGCTTGAGCAAAACCGCGAATTCCTAAGCGATTCGACTTTGGCGCTACGGAATGGCCATTACGTCCTTCCGGTTGCAAATGCCTACAAAGCGAAGGTCAAAGGCATCGTGCAGGATATCTCCAATTCCGGAGGGACCACCTTCATTGAGCCCGAAGTCATCGTCTCGATGAACAACAAGATGGTCGAACTCAAAAACGATGAGAGGGAAGAGATCCATCGCCTCCTATTGGAACTCTCGCAGAAGTGCGCGGGCTCGCAAGAGGAACTGCTTGCCCTCAATTCCAAGCTATCTTATCTCGATTTGCTACAAGCCAAATGCCTATACGGCGAATCGATGCATGGCCATATCGCCTCATTCAGCGAAGACGGGTCACTGTTTTTGCCCGCGGCGCGCCACCCATTGCTCCAGAAGGAGAAGATCGTCGCCAATGATTTCGCCCTTTCCCCGAGCAAGCGCATCGTCATCATCTCCGGCCCTAACGCCGGCGGCAAGACGGTAGCGCTGAAAACCCTCGCCATCTGCTCCCTCATGTTCGAGTGCGGCTTGGTTTTGCCAACTGGCCAAGGAGCGGAGCTTCCCTATTTCAAGCATATTTTCCTCGATATCGGCGACAGCCAGTCGATTTCCGATAACCTCTCGACTTTCTCCGCCCATGTCAAGAACATCGGCGAGATCGTCTCGCGCATCGGAGGGAAAGACCTTGTCCTTTTCGATGAGCTTGGCACCGGCACCTCGCCCAAAGAAGGGGAGGCTCTAGCGACTTCAATCATCTCCTACATGCTCAAAAAGCATTGCTACGCGGTCGTTTCCTCTCACTTCGAGGGACTGAAGGCCTTTGCCTTATCTAGGGATGGCCTCATAAACGCCTCGATGCTATTCGACTCGGAAAAGCTTCTGCCAACCTATGTGTTGCAGATGGGATTACCTGGCGAATCCTATGGCCTATCCGTCGCAAGAAGATTCGGGCTAGACGAAGAAATCGTCTCCGCGGCCGAGAATAGCCTCAATGCCGAAACTGATCTTTCCGTCGCCGAGGCAATCGATAAACTAAGCACCCTCACGAAGCAAAATGCCGACTTAAAGGCAGAGCTGGAACGCAAAGAGAAATCGTTAGATGCCCTTGAGAAGCAACTCAAGAGCAAAGAGAAGCTCCTTGCCCAGCGCGAGGAGAAATTGCTCCTAGAGGCCGAAGAGAAGAAACAGGCGATCCTCGAGGAAGCCGAGAAACGAATCGATGAGATCATCTATGAGATCAACCATCCCGGCGCGAAGCTCCACGAAGTTATCGCTGCCAAGAAAAAGCTCGGCGACCTCGGAACTTCCGCCGTCCATAGCGAGTCCTTCTCCGGCGAAGTGAAACTCGGCGATTACGTATCCGTCCCCGCCTACGGAATCGAAGGAAGGATCACCGGAATGAAAGGGAGGGATATCGAGATCTCGACTTCAACCGGCGTCACGTTCCATTCCTCGAAGGACAAACTCGTCAAAATCGCAGAACCCGAAGATAAGATCGTTCCCATGAAAGGGGCACTCGTCGATAAAATCGGAAGCGGGCCCTCGCTAAGCCTAGAACTCAATCTCATCGGAATGCGCGTCGACGAGGCGCTATTAGAGATCGACCATTACCTGGATCAATGCCGCCTCAAAGGCTTTAAGCGCGTCCGCATCATCCATGGATTCGGCAGTGGCGCTCTGCGCAAAGCAACCGAGAATTATCTGAAATCGCATAAGCAGTTCGTCGAATCGTTTGAAATGGCCGGCGAATACGAAGGCGGCGGCGGAGCGACGGTGGTGCACCTAAAATGATTTCCGAAAAGCTAAGGCGCCTCATCGAATTGCTTCCCGATAAGCCGGGATGCTACCTAATGAAAGACGCCGATGACAAAATCATCTACATCGGCAAGGCGAAAAGCCTCAAGAAGCGCGTGTCGCAGTATTTCTTGCGCCCGCAAGAAGGGAAAGTCGCGGCGATGGTGAGCCACGTCGATCATTTCGACATCGTCCTTGTCGGAAGCGACAAAGAGGCGTTCATCCTCGAGATGAACCTCATCCAGACCCATTATCCGCGATACAACATCATGCTGATGGACGATTCCCATTACCCCTATATCGCCCTGAAACGCCATAAAGATCCGCTATTAAAAATCGCCAGAAGCACCAAGGACCAGAACTATTTCTATTTCGGCCCCTTCCCAAATAGCGGATCCGCATATGAGGTCATCAACCTCCTCAACAAGATCTATCCGACCAGGAAATGCCGCAATATCCCGGACCGCCCTTGCCTTTATTATTCGATGGGGCAGTGCCTTGCCCCTTGCATCGCGCCTTTGGAGGACGAAGTGGCGGAGAAACTATATAACGACATCAAGAAATTCCTTAACGGCGACGTCTCCGAGGCCAAAGCCGAGATCAAAAAGAAGATGCTTGAGGCGAGCGATAGGCTCGACTTCGAAGCAGCAGCCGAGTACAAGAAATCCCTCGACTCCCTCGAATACATCACCTCCAAGCAAAGCGTGGAGCTCGTTAGCGATAACGTCGCTAGAGACGTCTTCGCCTATGCGGAAAGAGACGGGTATCGGAGCCTTTCGATTTTAACCTACCGCAGAGGGCTATTGCTTGGAAAAAACGTGCACGTGGTTCCTTCTTTTGGCGATGTCGATTCGCAGATCCTCGACTTGGTGGAGCAATATTATTCCAATCATGAGACCCCGCGCGAGATTGCAATCCGCTTGCCGTCATTAAAAGAGACGATCGAGAACGAATTCGATGGGGTGACCCTCATCGTCCCAAAAGAGGGCAGGCTCATGGATGCGATTCATCTTGCCGAGCTTAACGCGCGCCAAGGGCTGGACGCGCATTTCATGTCGGCGAGGCTAGACGATGATAACAATGCGCTCCTAGAGGAGCTTGGGCGACTGCTTAAGATCAAAACGCCTTACAGGATCGAACTTTTCGATAACTCGCACCTTCAGGGATCGAATCCCGTCGGCGCGATGGTTTGCTATATCAATGGCGAGCCTGCGAAGAAGATGTACCGCAAATTCCATCTAAGCGAAGAGAACGCGGGAGACGATTACCATTCGATGAAGGAAGTGGTGATGAGGCGCTACAAAAGGCTCAAGGACGAGAACCAGCCGATGCCTGACCTTCTTCTCGCCGATGGCGGACTCACCCAAGTCCATGCCTGCGTCGAAGCCTTCAATGAGATCGACGTCCATTTCCCGGTGTTCGGCTTGTTCAAGAACGACAAGCACCAAACCGCTGGCCTAATTGATGAAAACGGTGACACGTACCCCCTCGATTCGAAATCTCCGCTGTTCTTTTTGCTCATGCGCATGCAGGATGAGGTGCATCGTTTCGCCATTAGCTTCCATCGGTCGCTCCGCGGCAAATCGATGACAAAAGACCTGTTCGATGGCATCAATGGCCTCGGCCCGAAACGCCGCGAATTGCTCAACAGGCAATACCCGTCCATCGATGCTTTGCTTTCCGCCTCAGTCGATGAACTGAAGCAGCTATTGCCAGAAGAAGCGGCAAAGGCACTTTTCGAAAAGCTTCATGGTGAAAAATAAGAAGAGCATCTCTTCGCTGATATTTGCCGCTTTGTGAGGTCTAAACCAGTTGCTTTGCGAGTAAAAGCAGGCGACAGTTCGTTTTCTCCGCTTATTGAATTCCGCCTCGCAAATCGCTATAGTTATCGAGCATGCGCCCGTAGCTCACCTGGATAGAGCAACAGCCTTCTAAGCTGTGGGTAAGGCGTTCGAATCGCCTCGGGCGTGCCAAAAGCCAAAGATCCCCTATTGCAAAATAGGGATTTTTATATCATGGGAAGCGCGATTCCGATCGAATCTACGCCAAGATAGAACGATCGGGGATACCCTGAAGCGAATTGCAATAAGCAGCATTTTGCTGGCGGTAGGGCTGTTGCTCGTCGCGTTTGGTATTCTTATTTGGGTCCGAGACATCAATTCCGGGAATCTGAATTTCATCATCGCTCCTCCTGTTTCTTTTTCCTCGCGCCACCCTCTGCATTATTATCGGTATCATCAATGCGCTGCGTGGAAAAGACAAAGGACCATTCGATAATCTCGATAGCCGAAAAAGCGAACCTCAGCCGCGGCTTGCGCATCGTTTTCCTTGATGCTGCCTAACATTGAACGAAAAAAAGAATCCAACGTTTTGAGTTTGGATTCCGAATGGCTTTGCTCGCTTGGCAGAGCCCTCAGTCGTTTGAATCGACGAGGATGTAGCTGACGATCAATAGGACGCCTGGAACGATTCCGCAGAAGAAGCAGTCGAGGATGCCCCAGACCAGCCTCTCGTCCTTTTCCATGCCATTTTTCAGCTTCGACGCGGTGATGAAGCCGAAGATTGGCATGATGATCGTGAAGATTCCGATGATTCCGAGGATGATGGCGAAGATGCGGGCCAGTTCGTCGATCGTCTCGACTTCCGCGCGGGTGCTCTTGCGATCCCTCGCGGCCTCATCGGCTTTGACCTGTTCCGCCTCAACGACCTCAGGGGAGTCTCCCATGCTGCCGTCTTGCTTCGCCCCACAGACGGGGCAATATTCGTCTCGATCGCGCAATTCCGCGCCACATTTCACACATTTTTTCATAGCGCCATTAGCCTACGCCCCGCGCCTATTTTCGTCAAGGCAAGAAAAACCGCGCTTAGGCGGTCATTCGAAGTGGTGGAGATAGGCCCTTGGCTCCTTCTCGGTCAGGTGATTCAGGATTTCTTCATGAGCGAGGGAGGAGAGCTCGGAGAGGGACATGTCTTTGTATTCGCTGAATTCGAGCACACGTATCACGTCGATGTAGATCCGCGTCATCCTCAGCGGGAAGCGCTTGAAGACGCAATTGGTGTTCTGGAAAGTCATGAGGACGATCGGGCATTTCGCGAGCTTTGCCATCTCGAAGCTGCCGGGCTTGAAGGGGAGCAGAAGCGGATCGGGATACCCTTTGTTCCTCGTTCCCTCGGGGCAGATGCCGACATTGGTCTTGTTTTCCTTCAGGAACTCCGCGGCTTTCTCGATGACCTTGACTCCGCCTGCCATATCGTGCTGGTCGATCGAGAGGTAGCCAGCCCTTTTGGACAATCCGCCGACGGCGATGACCTTCAGGTTCTCCTTTTTGCTGACCGCAACCATCTTCCGATCGCGCATCGCTGCGAGAAGGCTGATGTAGTCGAAGGAACTCAAGTGGTTGCTCACGAACATCGCCGAGGTATCTTTGCTTGGCAATTTGTCGAATCCCGATTTCGAGATATGGGTCCTTAGCAGCGGGAGCAGCATCATCGCGGTGACCGACATGAGGTACATCGTCGGGCGGTTCGGCTCGTATTGCTCGACCTTGCTATGCTGGTAGAACGCCCCGAGGACGATGCAGAGGCTATATTGGAACGCGTTGCAGGCGAGATAAAAGGCGACGGCCAATAGAATCGGCACCCAAAACCACACCCAATCGGCATATAGCCCAAGGGAGTAGTAGGTGAGGCCGCTAAGCCCAACCGAGGCGAGAATGTAGGCGATTACGATAACCATACGCGGACTAATGTACCACAAATGCGCGAGCGCAAAGTAGCGAAAAAAGCAAAATGGCCAAAGAATGTGATAGGATTATTGACGTCATTTATGGAAAACGAACTGAAATCACTCGTCGAGCGCCGCGAATTTGAGAAGGCGCTCGAGCTAAGCGAATCCGCGACCGATGCGGAATCCCTCTTCTACCGCCTTTCGGCGCTTCTAGGCCTCTCGAAATCGAAAGAGGCGATGGAGCTTTTGGAAAAGCATCGGAGGACGCTATTCGAATTCAATCCTCTCGCGACCCTCCGCACCAATTTCGAGCTGCGCTTCATTCGCAAGGAATTCAAGCAAGCTAGGACCGACCTTGACTTCTTCGCGAACCTCCCCTATGTGAGCCAAGAGGTGGAGGAAGTCCTCCGCGCCCTTCCCGGCGACATCTTGGCCCAGGAAAAACTCGGCTTTGGCGGGAACAAGCTCCAAGAGGACGAAATTCTCGAGATCCTCGAGAAATCCGAGGATAGCTTTGAGCTTCTGAGCGCCCTAAACGCGCTTAAGGGGAAAGACCTATCCGAATACCTCGACGACATCTTCATGGTCCTAAGCAAAGAAAAGGCCCACCCCGACGTCAAATCCTTCGCGTTGCTGCTTCTAGTCAGCGCCAAAGACCCGCATCTAAGGAAATTCGAGCTCCGCGGCGAGAACTACGAGCTCATCCCTTCCGAGATCCGCCCGCCGTTCACCGGCGAGCCTTATCTTGAGGCCAAGCGGATCCTACAAGAGGATTTCTCCGATTCCGCCGGAAGCAAGATCGCGGTGGGGCTACTAGACCAGACCACCCTCATCCTCTATCCCCGCGAACTCGGGTGCCTTGGGGATGCGAAAACCCTTTCCTCCGCCTTCTCTAGCCTCGCCCTCAATTACCTGGGCCAAGAAGACGATTGCGGCCCGGAAGCGCAAAAAGCGAAGCAAGCGATCGCCGCGTTGCTTCAGAAAAACCCGCCCCTAAGCTATTAAAATGCGCTTTTTTCCTCGCGTATGCGAATAATGCGCGCAAAACATTTGGCACGCACTCGGAAGAGGAGTATATTATTCATTGCTTTCAGCAAGGAACTTTTTATGAAACACACCATCAAGAAACTCGAAGACTGCAAAGTCGAACTGACGGTCGACGTCGAAGCCGACCTTTGGAAAGAGGCCCAGAAGAAAGCCTTCCGTAGGCTAGCCTCCAAAGTCACGATCCCCGGATTCCGCCCCGGCAAAGCCCCTGAGGCCATGCTCCGCGCGAGGGTCGATGGCAACCGCGTCATCAATGACGCCATCTCGGATGTCCTTAACCCGGCTTATGCCGACGCCATCCGCGCCGAGAAGATCAATCCGTTTGATCGCCCCTCCGTCGAGGTTCTCAAAGTGACTGAGGATGAGATCACCCTCAAGTTCACCGTGACCACCTTCCCCGAAGTCGAGCTCGGTCAGTACAAAGACCTCCATGCCGAAAGGGAAGTCGCGTCCGTCACGGACGAAGAAGTCGATGCGGCCATCAAGCGTCGCCTCGAGAATTCCGCGAACCTCGTCTCCGTCGATCGCCCCGCTCAGAAGGGCGACACCGTCGTGATCGACTTCGAGGGCTTCGTCGATGGCGTTGCCTTCGACGGCGGCAAAGCCGACAAGTACAGCCTTGAACTCGGCAGCAACAGCTTCGTCCCCGGCTTCGAAGATGCCCTCATCGGCGTGAAGCCCGGCGAAGACAAGGACGTCAACATCACCTTCCCGACCCAATATGTCGCCGAACTCGCCGGCAAGCCCGCCACCTTCAAGACCCACGTGAACGAGGTCAAGGAGAAGCAGATCCCCGAGCTCAATGACGAAGCGGTCCTCGACATGGCCATCAAAGACGTCAAGACCGTCGATGAACTCAAGGCCCACGAGAAGAAATCCCTCCTCCAGAGCAAAGTGAACGAAGTCGAGCGCAAGTACTACGCCGACATCATCGACCAGATCGTCAAAGGCTCCAAAGTCACCATGGCTTCCTCGATCATCGAGAACGAAGCGGCCCAGAAGCAGGATCAGCTCAAAGCCCAGGTCGAGCAGAACGGCCTCACCTTCCAGCAATATCTCGAGATCACCGGACAGACCGAGGAAGAACTTTTCGCCAAGACCAAAGAAGAGGCGAAGGCCAACCTCACCCAGTACCTCGTCCTTGAGCAGATTTCCGCGAAGGAAGGACTCTTCGTTGACGACGCCGAGCTCGATCACGAGATCGCCAAGCTCGCCGATTCCAACAAGATGAAGGTCGAAGACGTGAGAAGGGCCCTCGGCAACGTCGAGAACTATCGCAACAACCTCCATCAGAACAAACTCCACGAGTTCCTGATCAAGAACAACCATTGAAGAACGGGAGGCAATCTCCCATTCGTCACGAAAGGAGAATAACCTATGAATGAACCCGTAAAAGGTGCGGGCAAAGTCATCCGCCTGCCGGTTTGCATTGCCCGCGCGCTCGTCGTGTTCCCCTCGATGTCCGAGGAGATCGACGTTGGCCGCGTCATGTCGGTGGCCGCCGTCGAGAAGGCGAGGACCTCGACCAATAGCCTCATGGTCATCGTCTCCCAAAAGGACGAGAAAGTCGATTCCCCAACCGAATCCGACATCTATACCGTCGGCACCATGTGCCGCATCATTTCCTACTCCCAAGTCGAGACGGGCGTCCGCGTCCGCGTCGTCGGAAGCAAGAGGGTGCGCCTAACGAACCTCTCCTTGGACGAAGGGACCTACATGGCCGATGCCGAACTTCTCGAATACGTCCATGGCTCGGCGGAAGAAGAGCTGACCCTCACGAAGAAAATCGTCGAGGTCATCTCAAATTCGCCCCAGATCGGGCAGACCGTCCCGCGTTCGGTGGTGGCGCAACTCGGTAGGGGAATCCCCTCCGAATCGCTCCCCGATTCGATCGCCGGCTACTTGCCCATCTCGCTTGAGCAGCGCCAGAAGCTGCTTGAGGAAAGCGACGTCGTGAAGAGGCTGACCCTATTCCTTGGCATGATCAACGGCGCCAAGGAGATCAGCGACCTCGAGCGCGACATCAACGAAAAAGTCCGCCAGTCGTCTGAGAAATCCCAAAAGGAATATTATCTGCGCGAGCGGATGAAGGCGATTCGCCAGGAACTCGGCGAGGACCCCAATTCCGAGCACTCCGAGGACGCGATCCGCGAGAAGCTCGAGAAGAATCCCTATCCCGAGAACGTCAAAGCCAAGATCAAAAGCGAGCTCAAGCGCTACGAGATGATGCCCGAATCCTCTTTGGAAGCGAGCCTCATCATGAGCTACATCGAGACGTTGCTGAACGTCCCTTGGTTCGAAATGACCGAGGACGACGAAGATCTGAAGCACGTCCAAGAGGTCCTGGACGAAGACCACTTCGGGCTTGAGAAAGTCAAGAAGAGGATCGTCGAATACCTCGCGGTCAAGAAGATGACCGGGAACCTCAAAGCCCCGATCCTTTGCTTCTATGGCCCGCCTGGATGCGGCAAAACCTCCCTCGCGAGGTCGATTGCCCGCGCGCTGGGCCGCAAATTCTTCAAAGCCTCGCTAGGCGGCATCTCCGACGAGGCCGAGATCCGCGGCCATCGCCGCACCTACGTCGGCTCCATGCCTGGACGCATCATCCAGGGCATGACAAAAGCCGGCGTCACCAATCCCGTCTTCCTATTGGACGAGATCGATAAGGTCGGCGGAAGCAATTATCGCGGCGATCCCAGCAGCGCATTGCTCGAAGTCCTAGACCCCGAGCAGAACACCGCCTTCAACGACAACTACATCGAGGAGCCCTATGACCTCTCGAACGTCTTGTTCCTCTGCACCGCCAACTATTTGGAAAACGTGCCCGCGCCTCTGCGCGATAGGCTAGAGCTCATCGAAGTTCCTTCCTATACCGAGATCGAGAAGATCAAGATCGCCCTCGGCTTCTTGATTCCTAAGCAAATCAAGGCCAACGGACTTAAACCCGAGGACATCGAGTTCAACGAGGAATCCATCAAAGAACTCATCGAGCATTATTCGATGGAGGCTGGCGTCCGCCAGCTTGAAAGGCTCATCGCTAGCATCTGCCGCAAGGTGGTCGTCGATATCCTCAATAACCCCGAGATCGAGCGTCCTGTCAAGATCACCCCCGAGAAGGCGATCGAATACCTCGGTGTCGAGATCTTCGAAGGCACCAAGAAGGAGAAGGAAAACCAGGTTGGCGTGGTCACTGGCCTCGCCTACACCGAATTCGGTGGGGACATCCTGCCGATCGAGGTCAATTATTTCCCCGGCAAAGGCGGATTGATTCTCACCGGGAAACTTGGCGAAGTCATGAAGGAAAGCGCGACCATCGCGCTCGACTATGTGCGCGCCAATAGCAAGAAATACGCGATCGACGACGACATCTTCCAGAAGAACGACATCCATATCCACGTCCCTGAGGGCGCGGTTCCAAAGGATGGCCCTTCCGCTGGCGTCGCCATCACGACCGCCATCATCTCTTGCCTTACCCATACGCCTGTCAACGCGAACGTCGCGATGACGGGCGAAGTCACTCTCCGCGGCAAAGCCCTCGCCATCGGCGGACTTCGCGAGAAATCCCTCGCCGCCGCTAGGGCTGGCATCAAGCAGATCATCGTCCCTCTCGACAACAAGAAGGATGTCTCCGAGCTTCCGCAGGAAGTGAAGGACGTTCTGAAAATCAACTTCATGAAGACGGTAGACGACGCCCTCGATATCGCCCTCGTCTCCGCCAAAGCATGATCGACTTCCGCAAGGCGAGATTCGTGACCTCCGCGCCCGATCTCGCCGCGCGGCCGAAAGACGAATTGCCCGCCATCTTGATGGTTGGCCGCTCGAATGTCGGCAAAAGCACCTTGATCAACGCCCTTCTGGGCCAAAAGATCGCCTTCTCCTCCAAAAAGGCGGGAAAGACGAAGCTTCTCAATTACTTCGAGGTCGGCTCAAGATTCTACCTCGTCGATAGCCCTGGCTATGGCTCGACCTCCTATGCGACGCTCTCTACCATCAACTTCGCGAAGATGATGGAGGCTTACGTCAAGGAGCCAAGCCTCAAAGCCATCGTACTCCTGCTAGATCTTCGCAGGGACCTTGGGAAGGATGACGAATCCTTCATCAGGTACCTCGAGAAGACGGGCGTGAAAATGCTCGTCGTCCTCACAAAGGTCGACCAGATGAACCAGTCCGAAAGGCATAAGGCCGAGATGCGCGCAAAGGCGCTAGGCATCAATGAGTTCCTCGAAAGCGATCTCTCGACCAAATCAGTTGCAAAGATTCGCTCCGCAATCGCTAACCTTCTTTAAGCCCGGGTGATTCCGGGTTTTTTGATTGACTCTCTTAAATGCTATAGAGGGAAATTAGGTCGTTCGGGCATAAAAGTGGGCGGAATTATCGGCGACGCAGTCCAAAGTGTGAGGCCGCGTTTTTCATTAAGAAAAAGGACATAAATCCCTTATCATCATTGTGACCAAATAATCATCTTTTTAGCCATCATGCCAATAATGGCTACACGGGGAATTGGATGAAATGCAAAGAATATGCATTGGCGCTGTGCCTTGTTTGATATATAGTAATTCTTAAGGAGAGAAATATATGCTTCAACAATTGTTTGTATTTTGTCTAGCAGCTACATCCGCATTGCCTCGCTCAACTATGACTTGCCTGGAGGTTTATAACGAGTATTTTGAAAACAAATATATGCTTGTTGATACCCTCGGCTCCGCTAAACTACTTGAAAAGAGCACCGGTAAAATAATTGAGGAATTTTCCGAATTTTGCAATCCTTACGCAAAGGCTAACGTTGAATACCCCGTTTATGTCAGCTCCGGCAAATACGGATATAGACATGTGGGCATTGTCGACGACGTGCTGTTGGATCTGGATTCAATGAGTGCTATTAATTGTTTCGAATCGGCTAGGTCAGGAGGGAATATTCATAGTTCCTTAACTATTATTTCCTATGCGGATATACCAGTTAATGCAACCTTTTGTCATTATCCATATTATTTTAAAAATTTGAGCCACAGTGGCTATGGCGACAATAAACACGGCACGTGCTGTCTCGTTTCAATGCAAATCTTATTCGACTATTATGACGCAATTTTCCACGAGCATGTTATCGAGAGCCAATATGATACCCACGTTTCTGGGCCTTATTTTTCTTGTTATTATTTTCCGCAGTCTCCATGTTCTAATGGCGGGTTGTTTCATTCTTACTTAATCAATTTGTGCAATTCGTATTGCAACGTCAACATCGAATCCGATCACACATTATCTTGGATAAATCAAAATCATTTAATCAATCACTACATCGGAGCAGTGAGATATTTAGATTATTCAAATAATACTTCGGAAGGGAATTGGGCTGACATTTTTTCGGGGCATCAATTTTCGGTCGTAATGGATGGTATAGACGCTGGCAGGCCAGTTATTTTGAATAATTTGAGTCATTCGATGGTTGCGTTTGCCTATGATTCTGATTATGTTTACGTTATGACTGGCTGGAAACTTCATGAAGGAGTAGATAAAAAAATAGCGAAAATGGATTGGGACGATTACAATGGGAACATTTTTACGAATTACCCTTCAGCGTATGATCTGATTCTGACGTGTGATCACGAATGTACCGAAGGCTATTATTCAACGACTATGGGAAGATATATTTGTCCAATTTGTGGATGAGAATTATTCATGAAAAATGGGATTTTATTTTGTTGCTTTGCCCTGATGTGCTTGTGTTCATGCGGCTCGTCGCGCGGCGGCCCGGTCATTAAGGCGAACCGATATAGAAGTTTCGCCGCTTTTCGGGAGGATGCTTTAAAATTTGCGAAAATGGATGGGATGACTTCCCCGGCAGTCGTTGACATTGAGGGGAATGAACAATTCGATTCCTTCACTTTTATGTATTACATATCGGGCCTTTGTTCTCATTTCCCGTATCATCCCGATTACGATGTCATCTGTTCGCGTATCCATTACCCAGGAAGCCGCGCATTTGCCATAAGCGGCTCCGATTGCTTCAATTTCCTTGCAGGACCATTCGAGCGAGAGGCTTTCAAAGAAGAATACGAATTCGTCCGCTACAGGTACCGTTATTTCGAGTTGTATCGCTGGGATGTGGACGAATCGCTTTATCTCAAGTCCGACGATTCCTATTTCCGCTATCCGGAATATGAACGCTTTGGCTACGCGACCGAAAGCAAGTCTCAATTGGCCATCGATGAAAAGACACAAATCCTATACGACCATACTTTCATGCTTGTTGATCCAAACAATCTCTCCCAAGAATATTTCGCTTCGGTCACTTACTCCGCGAATATGAGTGAGGAGCGCATGATGGAATATAACACCATATTGCTGGAAGCATTCCGAACCCAACTGACACAAGAAGCCTCGTGATGTCGCCTATTTGGCGCACGCAGTTGTAATTATATTGCAAAATGGCGATTTCGCTTCCTTTTTGCGCTTTCACGCGCAATAATACAAGCGTTCCGTTGAAACGGAGGGATTGCAAGGCCTTCCTTCACAGAGAGCCCCCTATGCTGAGATAAGGCAAGGAAAGGCTGCATGAGTCGCCGCAGAGGAAATCGTAGAGCCGCGTTAAGGCGAAAGAGAGCCGATTCGCATCAAGCGAATTGGAAATTGGGTGGTACCGCGCGCCGCGTCCCAATCGAGGGCGCGTTTTATTTTGCAAAGGAGGGCACCTATGCTCGACAAACACTACGACCACCTGCTGGTCGAACAAGGCAAATACAAGAACTGGGTCGAAAAAGGCTATTTCACCGCCGGCGACAAATCCAAGCAGCCGTTCTCGCTTGTGATTCCTCCGCCGAATGTCACTGGAAAACTCCATCTCGGCCACGTCATGGACACGATTCCCGATGACATCATCGCCCGCTACAAGAGAATGAAGGGCTATGACGTCCTTTGGGTTCCTGGCATGGACCACGCCGGCATCGCGACCCAAGCCAAAGTCGAGGCCAAGCTTCGCGAGCAGGGGATCTCCCGCTACGATTTAGGCCGCGAAGGGTTCCTTGCAAAAGCCTGGGAATGGAAGAAGGAATATGGCGACACAATCCACGAGCAGTGGGCAAAAATCGGCCTAAGCGTCGACTATACCCGCGAAAGGTTCACCCTTGACGAGGGTCTTTCGAACGCCGTCAAGCACGTCTTCGTCACCCTCTATAACGAAGGGCTCATCTATCAGGGCGAGCGCATCATCAACTGGGATCCTGAACTTAGGACGGCGCTGTCGAATATCGAGGTTGTGCACCAAGACGATGAGGGCGAATTCTTCTATTTCGTCTATGACGTCGAGGGGACCGACGAGAAGCTGATCGTCGCGACAACCCGTCCGGAAACGATGTTTGGAGACACCGCGGTTTTCGTCAATCCAAAAGACCCGAGATATAAGCATTTGATTGGCAAAAAGGCCATCAATCCAGCGAATGGGGATCCTCTTCCCATCATGGGCGATTCCTATGTCGACATCAGCTTCGGCACCGGGGCGATGAAGTGCACCCCAGCCCACGACCCCAATGACTTCGCGCTTGCGAAGAAATATGGCTTCCCCCTTATCAAAGTCCTGGATGAATCCGCGAAGATGAATCACCTCGCCGGCGAATACGAAGGCATGGACCGTTACGAATGCCGCAAGGCTTTGGTTGACAGAATTCAAAAAGAAGGTCACCTTGATCATATTGAGAAATTCATCCACTCGGTTGGGCACTCGGAAAGGAGCGGATGCGTCGTCGAGCCGATGCTTTCGAAGCAATGGTTCGTCCGCATGAAGCCGCTCGCGGATCGCGTCCTTGCGCAGCAAAAGACCGACGACAAAGTCGAGTTCCTGCCCAAACGCTTTGAGAAGGTGCTTGCGAGGTGGATGGCCAATTGCGACGATTGGTGCATCTCGAGACAATTATGGTGGGGGCATAGGATTCCCGCCTATTACAACAAGAAGACGGGCGAGGTGCTTGTTAGCGAAACCGCGCCTGACATGAACGAATACGTCCAGGACGAGGATGTCCTCGATACCTGGTTCAGCAGTGGACTTTGGCCATTCGCGACCATGGGCTGGCCCGAAAAGACGCCGGACTATGACCGCTATTTCCCGACCTCGGTCCTCGTGACTGGCTACGACATCATCTTCTTCTGGGTGTCGCGCATGGTGTTCCAATCGCTTCATTTCACCGATCAAGTGCCGTTTAGGAAAGTCGTCATCCACGGCCTCATCCGCGACGAGAAGGGCCGCAAGATGTCGAAATCCCTCGGCAACGGCATCGATCCGATCGATGTCATCGAGAAATATGGCATCGACGCGCTCCGCTATTTCATCACCACCAATAGCACCCCAGGGTTAGATATGCGCTATAGCGACGAAAAGCTCCAAAGCGCCCAGAATTACCTCAATAAAATCTGGAACGCGGCAAGGTATTGCGAATTGACCCTCGGCGAGGATTACGTCCCACAGCCAATCGACAAAAAAGCCCTTGGCCCGCTAGAGAAATTCATCTTGTCTCGCTTGGAGGACACCATCCGCCGCGTCACCGCGAAGATGGAGGAGTACCAGTTCGGCGCAGCCTCGAGCATCCTCTATGACTTCGTCTATGACGATTTCTGCTCGTTCTACCTCGAGATGAGCAAGGTCTCCCTTGCGAAAGTTGAGCTCCAGCCGATGGTCAAGGCGGTCCTATACAAGGTCGTCAAGGACATCGTTCTCCTCATCTATCCCTATTGCCCCTTCGTCATGGAAGAGATCTATCTCTCCCTCCCTGGCCATAAGGAATCGGTGATGCTGGAATCCTATCCGGAATTCGATAAATCCCTCCATAGCGCCGCAAGCGAGCGCAATGGACGCCTGCTAGAAGCGATGATCAGGGACGTGAGGTCCTACAAATCTGAGCGCAAACTTGCCCCAAACGCCCCAATCAAATTGATCCTGAGTCCCAAATCCCCATGGAAGGGAATCGAGGAATACCTCACGAGGTTCCTCTTCGCGAAGGAGGTGCGCTTCGAGGAAGTGAAATCCGCGCAGCTTGATGGCTTCTCCTATGGCAAAGTCGACCTCTACATCGAGGAAGACGTGAACGAGGAAGAGCTTCGCGCAACATTGCTCAAAGACCGCGAGAAGCTCGAATTCGAAGTCGCCCGCGGCGAGAAGATGCTCTCGAACCCCGGCTTCGTGAACAAGGCTCCGAAGGAAAAGCTCGCGGCTGAGCAAGAGAAGCTTGCCGCGAACAAAGAGAAGCTCGCAGCCGTTATCGCTAGACTCGAAAAACTCGGCTGATCCCGCCCATAAACCAACTCGCCACCTGAAATACGGTGGCTTTTTAAAATTTTTTTCTTTCGACTGAGCATGAAGAATTTTCCAATACTAGGAATAAATGCGAAAAATTTTAGTTCAAACTTTGCCTTCTCGACGGCAATAGATAAGTGAGGAGGTGAAAAATCCATGAACGGAATCGCAATGACGGATGCCGAGATGCGCGAATGCGCTCCCGGCGAGGCATTGACGCTTGCGACGGTGTTCCTTGTGTTCACCGTGGTGATCCTGACGGTCGCGGCATACAAGATGTTCGTAGCTAAAGGGGCGAAGGTCACGTTGCCTGGCGGCTATCATTTCGAATGGACCTCTGCAACATGAGGCCAGAGTAGATCGCTAATAGTTTCACGCAAGCAAATTCAACCGCATCTGCGATTGGTTACCTGGAAAAACGAATGCACGTCCCCGATGGTTTTGGAAAAGCATGGCCAAAAGGGAATGATGACTTGGCCTGTAGGCCTTGCTTCATCCGATCGGGGATAGGCGTTCGAATCCAACAACCCGGCCGTCGCACAAGGGCGCGCTCCCTCTTTGCCTGACCTGCTTTATGGGAGTAGGCGCGCAAGAAAAAGCGCATGGTCCTCATTCGGGATAAGATCTAGCGATTGGGCGACTGCCCTTTCCCGCTTCCTAGGGCAGGAGGCGAAGAAGGGCTCCCTTCAATCCCCACTAGCTCGGTTGGACTCTCTTGGGGGCGACAAGAATCATTTCAAACTCAACCAACATCTGCTTATCGATTTGCTGAAAGATGCACCGCGCTTCATTGCCAAGGCTATTCGCCCAACTAGCCAAGGCGCTTGAGGGAAGCGCGGCGCATGGCTGCCTAAGAAGCTAGGCGGCGCCATGTTTGAACTTCGGGAAGGCCTTGGTTTGTGACTCCAAGGCCTTTCCTTTCGCATTGACGGATTTCGAAGAAAAGTTTGTGCAAATTCGAAAAGATTTTGCTTCCATTCGTTTGCCCACGTGCGTATACTATGCGCGTTGTCGCACCTCGCTTGGGCGCGCAACCGCATAGAAAAGGCATTCAATCGGTGGGTAGCCGAGCCTCCATAGCGAGTCATCATCAAGCGTCACAAAAGGAGGAAAAGACATGTACGCTATCATCGAAACCGGTGGCAAGCAGGTCAAAGTCGCCGTTGGCGACAAGATCTACGTCGAGAAACTCGACGCACAGCCCGGAAGCGACGTCAAGATCGAGAAAGTTCTCTTCGTTGGCGGCGATTCCGTCAAGGTTGGAGCCCCTTACGTCAAGGGTGCTTCCGTCGACTGCAAAGTCGAAAAGCAGGGACTTTCCAAGAAAGTCGTCATCTACAAGTACAAGGCCAAGGCCAACGAGCGCAAGAAGCAGGGCCATCGTCAGCCTTATACTTGCCTAGTCGTCAAAGCCATCAACGCCTAAGATGATCAAAGCAGAGATCTCCTACAAGGGAAAAGGGTTTGAGTCCTTGCTCGTCAAGGGCCACGCCAATACCGGGGATTACGGCAAAGACCTCGTCTGCGCCGCCGTCTCAGCGGTCACCGTAGGCGCGATGAACGCCCTCGAGAATCCCGATGAGGACTTCGAAATCGAAATCGAGTCAGGCCGTGTGAGCTGCGTTGCCAAAGCCGGCATCAGCGAGCACGACGAAGACGTCATCGAAACGCTTATCATCCAACTCAAAACAATCGAGGCCAGCTACCCTAACGCCATCGATATCAAAGAAAGGAAGAAGTAACCATGAAATTCACTCTCGATCTTCAGCTCTTCGCTTCCAAGAAGGGCGTCGGCTCCACGAAGAACGGCCGTGATTCCGCTGGCCGCCGCCTCGGCGCCAAGGCCGCGGACGGACAGCTTGTTTCCGCCGGCTCCATCCTCTATCGCCAGAGGGGCACCAGGATCTATCCGGGCGCCAATGTCAAGAAGGGCGGCGACGACACTTTGTTCGCCACCATCACCGGCATCGTCAAGTTCGAGCGCTTCGGCAAGACCGGCAAAAAGGTCTCCGTCTACGCCGTCGAAGCCAACTAATCGCTTCCAAGGAACCTGAGCCCCTCCATTGCCGAGGGGCTTTCTTGTCTTACACGTGCGCGAACGCGCATTATATTTCTATTTCATTTGGTTTATAATGTCCCCGTTTATGAAGCTTTCCGTCGTCATCCCAATCAAAAACCAGGCCAATGTCCTCCTCTCGAATCTCCGGGAGAAGGTTTTGCCATACTTCGATGGCTGCGGCCTCGAATATGAAGTGGTGGTCTCCCCGAACGGGTTCGCCCCCGAGCAAAGGAAGATCCTTGAGGACGGAATGAAGGAATTCGAAGGCCGCGTGCGCTTTTTGCCTTTCTCCGAAGAAGCGGGGAAGGGGCTAGGCGTGAAGCTCGGCATCGAAGCCGCGAAAGGCGAATACCTATTGATCATGGACGCCGACTGCGCGACTGAACTCACCGCGTTTGACGCGATCAAGCCGCTGCTTGGCCAATACGATGCCTTCGCCGCGAACCGCGATCTCCCCGAATCGGTGATCAACAAAAGGCCCTGGCTCCGCCAATTGGCCCATAAGGTCTCGATTGCGATGGTGCGCCGCAGGTTTGGACTCAAGCACGTCGGCGACACCCAATGCGGATTCAAATGCTACCGCGGGTCGGTCGCGAAGGAGATGGCCAAGCGCCAGATCGTCATGGGCTTTGCCTATGACGTCGAGCATTGCTATTTCTTAGAGCTCAACGGCTTCAAAATCAAAGAGATCCCAGTCCGCTGGTTCAACGACGAAGAGAACACGACCGTTAGCTTCGCCAACAGCAGGAAATTCAGCGCTGATCTAAAGAAAGTGAAGCGCAACAAGAACAATTACATCCTTAGTGAGGAAGAAAGGAAGGCGCTATGCTGATCGATCGCACCGTAGTGGAAGTCCGCTCTGGCCATGGCGGCAATGGCGCCATTTCCTTTTTGCGCGAGAAAAACGTCCCAAAAGGCGGACCTGATGGCGGCAACGGCGGCAACGGCGGATCCGTCTATTTCATCGCGAAAAAGAACATCAATACCCTTTTGGCCTATCGCCATTCGCGCCTAATCGCGGCAGAAGATGGCGGGAAAGGCGACAAGAAGATGCGCTTCGGCGCCTCCGCTAGTGACGTCTATGCCGAAGTTCCCTGCGGGACCTTGGTCTACGTCGAAGGCGAATCTCGCCCAATCGCCGATCTTAAAAACGACGGCGACAAAGTCTGCGCCGCCAAAGGCGGCAGGGGCGGCAGGGGCAACGCCGCTTTCAAAACAAGCCGCAACCGCGTCCCGAAAATCGCCGAAAACGGCGAGTCAGGCGAGAAAAAGCGCATCGTCCTTGAGCTGAAATTGCTCGCCGACGCCGCGCTAGTCGGCTTCCCATCCGTTGGCAAATCGACTTTGCTCAACATCGTTAGTCGCGCGAACGTCCCAACCGCGGATTATGAATTCACGACCCTCGCCCCGAACCTAGGCGTCGTCACGCTGGAGGACGGCATCAACCAATTCGTCCTCGCCGATATGCCAGGGCTCATCGAAGGAGCCCATGAAGGCAAAGGCCTTGGCATCGCTTTCCTTCGCCACATCGAAAGATGCCGCGTATTGATCCATGTTGTGAGCATGGATGGAACGCGCGACCCATATCACGATTACGAGGTGATCAACGCGGAGCTCCGCGACTATGGGGCAGGGCTAGAAAACCGCCCGATGATCGTCGTTTGCTCCAAAATGGACGTCGAAGGCGCGGAAGAGCGGAAAAAGGAATTCGACAAGAAGCTCGGATTCGAATCCTATGGCGTCAGCGCCTTGACCGATGACGGGGTGGCGCTAGTGATGAAGAAAGCGTTTGAGCTCGTTCAGAAAACGCCTGAGTTCCCGCTTTATGTTCCTGGCGAAGAAGAGGAGGGCGGTATCAAGGTTTACGATGCCCATCTCGAATCGAAGGGACCCGTGTATACGATTTCGCACCCGTCCGATCACTTATTCGTCATCTCCGGCGAAGAAGTGGAGGCCAGGTATTCGCGCATGAACCTCTCAAGCGATCAAGGCGTCGCGAAGCTCATCGCCTATCTCAATAGCCTCGGGATCGATGCGGCCCTACGCGAGAAAGGCGCGAAGGACGGAGACGAAGTCCGCCTTTGCGATTTCGTATTCGAATACACCGATTGATGAGGGCAAGAACCATCCAACCGCCGAGAAAGGGTATATAATGAAATCCAGATCAGCATTCAACGCATTCCTGGCCGGGGTCATCTCGGCCGCGGTGATTGTGATTGTCTGCATCGTATTCGTGACCACATTATGATCTATTCAGTAACCGGAAAAATCGTCGCCAAATCCGACGACACGATCGCCGTCGACATCGGCTACATCGCCTACGAGCTTTTCGTCTCGCGCCCGGCTGAATATACGATCGGCGATTCCAAAACAGTCTACACCTACGAGGTTTTGACCCAGGACGACCATTATTTGGTCGGGTTTGACTCACTTCTGGAGAAAGCGGCTTTCGCCTCGCTTATCTCCGTCAAGGGCATCGGCCCGAAAACCGCAATCTCCGCGCTTTCGCAAACCACGCCAGACGAGCTTTTCCAAGCCATCTCCTCCAACAATACCGCCTATCTCAAAAAACTGCCTGGCATCGGGCCGAAAGCCGCGGCCCAGATCATATTGGACCTCCGCGGCAAACTCATCGATTCCGCCGGCAAGAAGCAGAAGGGCAACCCCGAAATCTACGATGAGGTCAAGGCTGCGCTAAAGAGCCTCGACTTCAAGAGCAAGGACATCGACGATGCCCTCGCCACGATCAATGAGCCTGGCGCCACGGCGCAAGAGATCCTCAAACTCGCCCTCAAGAGGCTTAGGAAGCAATAACCATGTCAAGGCTATTGGACGCGAAAAGAGAGGAAGAGGATTCCTCGACGGATCTTAGCCTCCGCCCCGTAACGCTTTCCGAATACGTGGGACAGGAGGATATGAAGAAGAACCTCGCGGTTTTCATGTCCGCCGCTCGCAAAAGAAAAGAATCCCTCGACCACGTCTTGCTTTATGGTCCGCCAGGACTAGGCAAGACGACCATGGCTTACGTCATCGCCCACGAAATGGGCGGGAACATCCGCCTCGTCAACGGACCCTCGATCGAAAAAGCGGGGGACCTTGCCGCGATTTTGAGCGAAATCGAGCCAGGAGACGTCCTCTTCATCGACGAAATCCATCGCCTTCCGCGTCCCGTCGAGGAAGTTCTTTACGGCGCGATGGAGGATTTCAATCTTTCGATTCTCGTGAACCAAGGCGGAGCGAGCCATGTTTTGAATTTGCCTCTCCCTCCCTTTACTTTAGTCGGCGCGACTACCCGCGCTGGCGATTTGTCCTCCCCGCTTCGCGCGAGGTTTGGCATCTCGATCAAGATCGATTTCTATTCCAAGGACGAGATCGTCAAGATCATCGAACGCACCTCGAAGGTCTTCAAGATGCCGATCGAACTAGGCGCAACCGAGCTCATCGCGGAAAGAAGCAGGGGAACCCCGCGCATCGCGAATCGCCTCTTCAAGCGCGTCCGCGACTTCGCCTCCTTCTTCGGCGAAGAGGAAATCAGCGCCGAAACGACGAGAAAAGCGCTGACTGCGCTCAAAATTGATGAGCTTGGCCTCGACGACGTCGACGTCAAATACCTCTCGACCATCATCGACCGCTTCCATGGCGGCCCGGTCGGGCTTGAGGCAATCGCCTCGGCGATCGGCGAGGAAATCGCAAACCTTGAGGACGTTTATGAGCCCTATCTTGTGATGATCGGGATGATAAATCGCACCCCAAGGGGCCGAACCGCGACAGAACGCGCCTATGCACATCTAAAGAAATCGCATCAGAATTCGATCTTCGATTAGGCCTCAAAAACGCGAATTCGAATACATGTCCCCCTTCCTTTTGCCCCTAAGGGCAAGGGGCGGGGGACTTTTCCTTTCGCTTCCGGTTCAATATTTTGTTGCTCGCGCGAGCGCATAAGAGTATCCTTTAACACGTCAGCATGAATTATAAATAATTCAGTGCTAGCGGAGGAAACGTATGCGTCGTTATATCTCTTACATCATTATGTGCGCCGCCATGCTTTTGGGCGTTGGTGCCGCAACCGTCCCGATGGTCAAGGCCACCAATCCGGATTTGGCCTACGCCGACGGCAAAACCCTTTACTTCAAGGCTTCCCACTTCGAGGCCGATTCTCCCATTCAGAACGGGAGCTATTCGGAATTCCTTGATAGCTCCGACGTCTATGGCGGAACCCCCGTCATCGATGAGCTTGCTTCCGTCGTGAGCGAGCGCCTCGCCGGATGGGACATGTCGGAATTCGAAGTCGAGACCCAAGGCTATGACACCATCGCCGTCACCCTTCGCAGCCCGAACAACAATCTCACCCAGTACAGCTACCTCCAGCAGTACCTCGCTTTCTCTGGCGGCGACTTCGAGCTCGACGCCACCAATACCACCTATGACGATTATGCCCACCCCGATGCCTTGAACGACATCATCGATGGCCAGTCCGCGAGGATCGAAGACATCGACATGGGTTCCTATAAGGTTCCTGTGGTGGTGGTCCCCCTCAAAGAAGGCGATGCCTACCGCGAAGCGTTCCTGAACCTCGTCAAATACTGCTCCGACCACACGACCGCGGCCGAGACTGACGAAAACGGCCAAGAGACCGTCGCCGCCAACAACACGAGCGTCGTCGTGTGGGCCAATCGCCAGGATGGCGATACCTATGACAAGACCTCGACCGACTCGAACGTCCGCGCCAGGGTCGTGACCGTCCAAGGCGCTTCCAACGACAACGCCGTCTGGTACGCTTCTTCCGATACCGACAAAAACACCCCATATCTCCAATTGATCCCCGCTTCCGAGGCGATCTCCGGCGAGAATTACGATCCGAGCAAGACCAAGCAGGCCTATGAGGCGGCGAAGTTCCTCCTGAACATGATGAACGCCTCGAGCTACCATGCCTTCGATTCCTCCGATTCCTCGCGTTCCTATCACCTCAATTTCACCTACATGCGCGACGCGAAAGCAACCGTTGAGCAGCTCGTCAAACTCGGCGACTGGTCGATGGATGTGACCGTCGGCAGAACCCTTCTTGCCACGATCATCACAGTGGTGGTGCTCGCCGCGATCCTTGGCCTCACCGAAAGGATCTTCGCTTTGACCCACGTCTCCGTCGCCCTCGCCTCTATGGCGGCAAGCTTCGGATTATTCATCCTCTTCGGCGCTCAGTTCAACATCGCCGCGATCATCGGACTCATCGCTCCCGCGGTCGTCTCGCTATTCTCCTCGCTCTACTATTCCCGCGTCCTCAAAAACGAAATCTATAAGGGACGTACCCTCAAAAAGGCCAACCAAGAGGCCGCCAAGAAGGCCCTTGGACCCTCGATTGACGCAGGCGTCGTGAGCATCATCATCGGCGTGTTCGTCTACCTCTTCGCGGGCGACATCGCCTCCAAAGCCGGCATCATGATGGTCGTCGGCGGATTCTTCGGAAGCCTCCTCAACATCATCTTCACCCGCATCGGCGCATGGCTCCTCTGCAACGACAACTCGATGCAAACCATGTTCGCCAAGCAGCTCGGCATCGATTCCTCCAAGATCCCCGATGCATTGAAAGAGGAGAAGCAGTCCTTCTTCGGCGCCTATGCGGAGCGCAACTTCTCCAAAGGCAAGGTCTGGGCTGGCGTCGTCGGCGGGCTATTCGCCATCGCCGGCATCGCGACCATGATCGCGTTCGGCGTGAAAAACGGCACCGTCTACAACGATTCCGCATACACGTCCCCCTCAACCGTCCTCCGTCTTGACATCCGCTCCGACTCCGCGGACGTCATCGACATCCAGTCCGTCTCTGGCATCGACAAGATCACCGGCAACGACGTCGACGGCAATCCGAACCTCTTGGCTGGGTTCCGCATCAACACCAGCGGCGATACCTTCAAATCCCTCGATCAGCTCACGAAATCCGATCTCATCACCCTCTCCGAGACCCCGAAGACGGATTACATCTCCGACGATTCGGGCGGACATACCTATTATTGGTTCTATTACGAGATCCAGCTGACCAAGTACTTCGATCCTTCCTCCACCTATACCGTTGAGACCTATAGCGATAGCGGTTGGACCAGAAGCGAGAACGTCTACATCAGCGATGTCCTCGAGAACTACATCAACACCCAATTCGTCTACGAAGTCGACGACTTCTCCGTCTCCTTCGCCAAGACCGTCCCGGAAGTGAGTGAGCCTTCCCTTGGCAAACTCTCCTTAGGCATTGGCGTCGGCATCGCGGTTGCGATGGTCTACCTGATGCTCCGCTACCGTCCAAGCCGTGGCTTCGCCGCTGGCCTAGCGGCCCTCCTCGCGAGCTATTCCTCGGTCGCGTTCTTCGTCTTCACCCGCATCTCTGTCCTTCCGACGGTTGCGATCGGAAGCACAGTGGTGGCCCTCGTCGCCTTCTTGTTTGCACTCTATGCCCTTGCTGGCGAAAAGGAAATCATCCGCGAATCCCACGAAAAGGATAAGACCGGCGTCGAATTCCGCGGCGAATGCCTGCGCACCGCGACCAGCCGCAACGCAAGCGCGACCATGATCCTCGCCGTGTTGATGCTTTGGATCGCGGTCCTCTTCGTCGCCCTCTCCCCGAGCGCCTACAAGACCCCTTACCTCTCCATGGTGATCGGCCTTGCGATGGCCTTGGCCCTCGTTCTCTGCTTCATGCCTTTCCTTGCCGAGAAGTGCGCGCTATTGCTCTCCAAGATCAAATTCAAACCGCGCCGCAAGAAAAAGAAGCAGCAGACCGGCCAATTGCTCAAGAAGAACCGCTCTGGCGAGCCTGAGGAAGCGATCTTCATCGGAATCAACGATTGATGGACTTCCTGCATCGACTCTCCAAACACCTCGGAATCGAATCCGAAGAGGAGCTTGCGCGCATGACGCGCGAGCCCTCTTTTGATTTCATTCCGCGCATCGACGAAGAGCCTGCCGTGAAAACGGCGGTGGGGATGATCCGCCGCGCGATGAGCGAAAGGCGGAAGATCCTCGTCTATGGCGATTACGACACCGATGGCTTCATGGCCACCTCGATCATCGTGCGCTGCTTCCATAAGCTCCATTATGGCGCATCCTTCTATATACCTACGCGCGCGAAGGACGGATATGGCTTGACATTAGAGAACGCCAAGAAAATCGCTTCCGCCGGGTATGGGCTAGTGATCCTCGTCGATAATGGCGTCACTTGCCTTGATCAGGTCTCCTATCTTCTTTCCCGCGGCATTGAGACGATCATCATCGATCACCATGATCTCCCCGCCTCTTTGCCTCCTGCCGGGGCGATCGTTCACGATAAGCTCCTCCAATATGGGGATTATCCGGTCTCGGCTGGCTATCTTTGCGCGCTTTTCTCCTTGGCCTTGCTCGGAGAAAAAGACGACTACCTGCTGACTTTGGGGGCGATATCGCTGGTGAGCGACCTCATGCCGATCCGCTCGCACAATCGGACGCTTCTAGCTTTGGCGTTACGCTATATCCGCGCCAATCGCTACCCCGAGATCATGATGCTCACCACCCATATGCTCGTCGATGAGAAGACTTTGGGGATGGAAATCATCCCGAAGATCAACGCGATCGGGCGCCTCGTCGAGGACCATAGCTGCCAGAGGGTCGTCCATTATTTCGCCGATATCGAGAGTGCGAAAAAAGCCGAGATCGCCGCATGGATGGGCAAGGTCAACGAACTGAGGAAAACCGCCACAGCCGAGGCGGCCTCGAAGATCAAAATCGATCCATCTTGCCCCGCGAACGTCATCGTCGCGAATATCTCAGAAGGGCTGAATGGCTTAGTGGCCAATAACGTCATGCACACCAACATGAAGCCGACCGTGATCTTCACGACCTCACAGAAAGACCCTTCTTGCTATATCGGAAGCGCAAGAAGCAGCGACGGCTTCGACATAACCGAGGCTTTCAAAGCCCTGCGTCCCTATATCGTCCAAAGCGGAGGCCACCCTAGGGCAGGGGGACTTACCATCAAGAAGGAGGACTATCCGGTCTTCCGCGAGGAATTCATCCGCTTGGCCTCGAAGAACATCGCCAAGAAAAAGGAAGCGAAAGCGATGGAAATCGACCTTTCCGAATGCAATATGGAGTCCTTCCGCGCCATAAGGGCCCTTGGCCCATACGGAATGGATTACCCAGAGCCCGTATTCCGCCTCAATAACCTTCGGACCGACACCTTCCAATACGTTCGGGACGGGGAACGGCTAAGCACCCCACTCGGGAACAAGGTGAAGCTATTCTCCTTCCATAATGGCAAATCGGATTTCGATGGCCCATACGCGAATCTCGACGTGAAGTTCTCGCTCAATGACTACCGCGGCGAAGTGACCCTTTGCCTATATGCGGAGAAAGTGGAGGAATAGAAACATGGCAAGCGAAAAGCAAAATGCGACGCCCCTTCCCCAGAATGGCGGCTATCCAATGCATACCTACGACGACCTGCGCGCCCTTTTCTGCACCTATATCCACGCGGAATCCTCGCAAAAATTGATCCGCAAAGCCTATGAGTATGCGGCCTTAAAGCACGAAGGCCAGAAGAGGAAGTCCGGCGAAGACTATATCCACCATCCGATCGAAGTGGCCTACATCTTGGCTCAGCTCCATAGCGGACCCGCCACGATCGCGGCCGGCTTATTGCATGATGTGGTGGAGGATACCGACGCCACGATCGAAGGAATCGAGGAGATGTTCGGCGAAGACGTCGCCAAAATCGTCGACTCGCTCACCAAGATCCAGCGCATGAAGCTCTCTCGCCTCACCGCCGAGGACTTCGAGGCGGAAGACCACCGCAAGATCTTCCTAGGGATGGCTCGCGACGTCCGCGTTATCATCGTCAAGCTCGCCGACCGCCTCCACAACATGAGGACCCTCGATTCGCTTTCCGCGGAGCGCAAAGCCGCGCTATCGAAGGAAACGCTTGAGGTCTTCACACCGATCGCCCATCGCCTTGGCATGTACACGGTCCAAAGCGAGCTCGAGGACCTTTGCCTAAAATACACCCAGCCCGAGCGCTACCAATCGATCCTTGCCCTCGTCAATGAGAGATTCGAGAACAGGAAACACTCCCTTGAATCCCTCAAGAAGCGCATCGCCGACATCATGCTCGACCAAGGGATAAAGGTGAGGATGGAAAGTCGCGTCAAGTCGATTTACTCGATATATAGGAAAATGTATCAGAAAGGACATTCTTTCGACGAGATTTACGATGTCCTTGCCATCAGGATTATCACCGAGACGGTGATGAACTGCTACGAGATCCTTGGGATCATCCATTCGACCTATAAGCCGATCCCCGGCAGGTTCAAGGATTACATCGCGATGCCGAAGACCAACATGTACCAGTCGCTCCACACCTCGATCGTCGCAGGGGATGGCCAGGTCTACGAGATCCAGATACGCACCGAGGAGATGGACCAGATCGCCGAGGAAGGTATCGCGGCCCACTGGAAGTACAAAGAAGGCAATCACTATAACGCCAAAGAGGAGCAGAAGGAGATCGAGGAGAACCTCCATTGGTTCCGCGACTTCGTCTCGCTTTCCGGTGAGCAAAAAGACGGAACCGCCTCCGAATACATGGCTTCGCTCACCAACGACATCTTCGGCGCGAACGTCTATGTCTTCACCCCGCTTGGCAAAGTCGTCGCCTTGCCGGATGGCTCAACGACCCTCGACTTCGCCTACAAGATCCACACCAAAGTCGGCGATTCCGCGGTCGGAGCGGTGGTAAATGGCGTCGGCGTGCCCTTGAACACGGTCCTGAAGACCGGAGACGTCTGCGAAATCCGCACCTCGAAATCCGCGCCAGGGCCAAACGATTCCTGGCTCGACATCGCCAAAACCGCCTCGGCCAAAGGCCATATTAGGCGGGCTTTGCAGCGCCGCGACGCCGCATTGATCCGCGAGGAGAAGATCCGTCAGGGCAAGCAATCCCTGCTCGATAGCTTCAAGGCGCAGAACGTCGAGGAAGCCGATGCGCTCAAGATGCTCGATAGCGAATTGCTCCGCAACGAATACCATTTCCAGGACATCGATGACCTCTTCGTGATGGTCGCTGGCAAAAATCCGGCCCCATCGGCGGTTTTGGATTTGCTCCGCATCAAGAAGAAGACCCCGGAGATCGACTTGCGCAAAGTCAAGAAACCCGTCTATAACGACCGCTGCCCAGTCCACGTGGCAGGCGGATCATCCTCGATGGCCATATCCCTCGCCCATTGCTGCAACCCGATTCCAGGAGACGCGATCGTCGGCTACATCACCAAAGGCAAAGGCATCACCGTCCACCGCGCGAATTGCCCTAACGTCTCCGCGACCAGGCGCCTTATCCCAGTCGATTGGAAGGATGACCTAGGCATCGCGACTTATCCTGTCGACATCGAGATCTACGCCAATGACCGCCCGAATCTCGTCGCCGAGATCCTCCAGAAGATCGCCGCGAAATCGGTGGGGGTAAGCGATTTGAAGGCCCACCTCATCCAAGAGACGATGAACGACGTTTTCTCGCTCACCATCGCCGTCCCTGATTCCAAGGTCCTGAACGACTTATTCGGCGACCTGCTTGGCCTAAAAGGCGTATATTCCATCAAACGCGTCACCCATTGATTGCCTATTTTATAGGCAGGGGATTATAATATCGCCGTTCAGCGAAAGGATTTTTTCATGCCGATCAACGCAGTAAAAGGAACCCACGACCTATTCGCGGCGGAAGCCGACGGATATGCCTACATTCAGAATCTGTTCCGCGCGGTCGCCAAGCAATACGGCTACCGCCAAATCGAGACCCCGATCCTTGAGCACACCGAGGTCTTCACCCGCTCCACGGGAGAGGCTAGCGACGTCGTCAGGAAGGAGATGTACACCTTCTTGGACAAAGCTAACCGCAGCGTCACCCTCCGCCCAGAAGGGACGGCGGGCGTCATCCGCTCGATCGTCGAGCATAAGCTCTACGCCACCAGCGACCTCCCGCTTAAGGTCTTCTACGCCGGGCCCGTCTTCCGCTACGAAAGGCCGCAGCTAGGGAGATACCGCCAATTCATCCAGGCGGGCGTCGAAGCGGTGGGGGTCGATTCCCCGCGCCTTGACGCCGAGTGCATCGCCCTTGCGATGCGCGCCCTCGCCTATCTTGGCTTCAAGAACCTCTCGGTCAAGGTCAATACCTTGGGAGACGCTGAGTCTCGCCTTGCCTACAAAGAGGCCCTAAAAGCCTATTTTGCCGACAAGATCGACGGAATGTGCGAGGATTGCCACCAGAGATTGCTCCTTAACCCCATGAGGATCCTCGATTGCAAGGTCCCTGAGGACCAAGAGATCGCCAAAGGCGCGCCCAAGATGAAGGATTACCTCTCGCTAGAAGCCAGCAAGCGCTTCTACGAGACCCTCTCGATCATCAATGACCTCGGCATCGAATACGAGATCGATGACGGTTTGGTCCGCGGCCTCGACTATTACGGCCACATCGTCTTCGAAGTCCACGCAAAGAGCGCAACCGGAAAAGATTACGGCGCGCTTCTAGGCGGCGGGCATTACGATGGGATGCTCAAAGAGTTCGGCGGGCCGGAAGAAATCGATCACGGCGTCGGATTCGCCTGCGGGGTCGAGAGAATCTACTCGCTCATGCGCGATAACGAGATGCTAGAAGGCATCGATGATGGCCTCGACATCTATGCGATGCCTCTAGGGGCAGAAGTCGAGCAGGAGCTGAACGTCCTCTGCGAGAACATCCGCGACCTCGGCTACTCGGTTGAGATGCCGATGAAGGGCGGAAAGCTCGGCAGCATGTTCAAAAAGGCGGAGCGCTCCGGCGCGAAATTCGCCTTGATCCTCGGCAGCGACGAGCTTGAGCGCGGCGTCGTCCAGCTCAAGAACCTCGAATCCAAGACCCAAGAAGAGGTCAGGATCGATGATCTCCCCGCTTACCTCGACCGCGAATTCGGAGAAGGGGAAGGGGAATGCGACCATGACCATGGCGACGGACATTGCTGCCATGACCGCGACGAAAACGAAGAAGAAGGGCATCATTGCTACCATCATCACCATCACGAAGAAGAATAAGGAACCACATCAAAACCATGGAAAGAACTGATTTCGGCGGAAATCTCCGCCTTAGCGACGTCGGAAGGGAGGTCGTCCTCTGCGGCTGGGCCGCGAATAGGCGCAACCTCGGCTCGCTTTTGTTCATCGACCTCCGCGACAAGAGCGGATACGTCCAGCTCGTTAGCGACCACCCCGAGGATTTCCCGGACGTCCGCAACGAATACGTCATCCAGGCGTTTGGAACCGTCAGGAAGAAAGACGTCCCGAACCCGAATCTCCCAACTGGTGAGATCGAGGTCTATCTCCATCGCCTCGTCGTGGTCAACAAAGCGGTCAACCCGCCGTTCATCATCGCCGATAAGACCGATGCGCTCGAAGATACTAGGCTTCAGTACCGCTATCTAGATTTGCGTCGCCCCGCGCTTCAGAAGAAGCTCCGCGTCCGCGCCGAGATCGTCAAGGCGTGGCACGAATATTTCGACGCCAACGGCTTCCTTGAGGTCGAGACGCCGATTCTGAACCTCTCTTCGCCCGAAGGCGCCCGCGATTACCTCGTCCCGTCCCGCCTCCATCACGGATGCTTCTATGCCTTGCCGCAATCGCCGCAGCTTTGGAAGCAGCTTCTGATGGTCGGCGGCATCGAAAGGTACTATCAGGTCGCCAAGTGCTTCCGCGATGAGGACCTCCGCGCCGATAGGCAGCCCGAATTCACCCAGCTCGACGAAGAAGTCTCGTTCATGGACATGGATCAGATCCTCGCCCTGAACGAAGGATTCCTCGCCAAGGCCTTCAAAGAGGTCATTGGAGTGGATGTGCAATTGCCGCTTCGCCGCATGAAATATTGGGATGCCATGGACATTTATGGCTCCGATAAGCCCGATACCCGCTACGAAATCCTCCTCCGCGACCTCAAGAGCATCATGGAGAAGACCTCCTTCGAGGGCTTCAAGGGCGATTGCTTCGTCAAAGGCATCGTCGTTCCTGGCGTCGCCCACGAAACCTCGAGGAAAGTCCTCGATGAGCTTCAGGCCGAAGCGAGGAAGTTCAGCCTCAAGGGCGTGATGTCCCTCAAATACGAAAACGGCGCCCTCTCCGGCTCGTTCCTCAAGTTCATGGACGAAGCGACCCAGAAGGAATTGGCTGAGTTCCTCGGCCTAAAAGACGACGATCTATTGCTCTTCGCCTCCCACGAATCGCGCCGCGCCATCGACTTCGGCATGGGCGCCCTCCGCACTCTTTATGGCAAAAAGCTCGGCCTCATCAAGCCAAATACCTACGACTTGCTCTGGGTTGTCGACTTCCCGATGTTCGATCCTGTCGAAGGAGAGCCCGGCCGCTACACGGCTGAGCACCATCCCTTCACCCGCCCCCGCGACGAAGACCTGCCTCTTCTTGACACCAAGCCGGAAGAAGTGCTTGCCTACGCCTACGATATCATCATCAACGGCTACGAGGCTGGCGGCGGAACCCTCCGTATCTACGACCACGACATCCAGTGGAAGATCTTCAACCTCCTCGGCCTCTCCGATGAAGAAGTGGCGAGGAAGTTCGGCTGGTTCATCGATGCCTTCCAGTATGGCGCTCCGCCGCATGGCGGAATCGCCTTCGGATTGGACCGCCTCGCGATGATCATGTCGGGCACCGACAACATCCGCGACGTCGAGGCCTTCCCGAAGAACCTCCAAGCCGCCGACCCGATGTCCCACGCTCCGTCCACCGTTGACCAAGAACAGCTGGATGCAGTAGGGGTCAAAATCGTCGAAGAGTAAAACAATATACAAAGTATATTGATAAAACTAATAATCTACTAAGCAACTACTAAGAAAGGAATAAGTGCAATGGCGACAAAACCGATAGACAAACTCTGTGTTGGAGCGATTCGCAGCCTCGTTATCGATCAGATCAACAAGGCGAATTCCGGCCATCCTGGCATGGCGCTCGACGCCGCGCCGGCGATGTATGCGCTCTTCCGGTCGCACCTCGTTAGCGACCCGAAAGACCCGGGCTGGATCAACCGCGATCGCCTCGTCTTCTCCTCAGGGCATGCGTCCGCGCTTCTATATTCCTTGCTTCATCTCGCGGGCTATGACCTTTCGCTCGACGACCTGAAGTCCTTCCGCCAGCCCCATTCCAAGACGCCCGGCCATCCCGAATATGGCGTGACCCCAGGCGTCGATGCCGGCGCCGGCCCGCTAGGGCAGGGCATCGGACAGGCGGTTGGCATGGCGATGGCCGAGCAAGCCATTGCCGCGAGCTACCCCGATGGCGACAAGATTATGCGCCATCACACCTATGTTTTGTGCGGCGACGGCTGCCTTGAGGAAGGCCTTTCCCAAGAAGCGATCTCCCTCGCTGGCCACCTGAAGCTAAACCGCCTCATCATGTTCTATGACATGAATGGCTCGACCCTAGACGGCCCGACCGACGATTCGCTTTCCGAGGACGTGCGCTCGCGCTTCCTTGCTTGCGATTGGCGCGTCTTGGAAGTCGAGGACGGAAATGACGTCGAGGCGATCTCCAAAGCCATCGAAAAGGCGAAGCAGAGCCGCGTTTATCCGACCCTCATCATCCTCCATACCAAAATCGGCTATGGCTCGCAATTCGAGGGCACGAGCAAGACCCACGGGTCTCCGCTTGGCCCCGAAGACGGCGCCTTCGCCAAGAAGCGCTACGGCTACGAATATCCCGAATTCACCGTGCCCGAAGAGGTTTACGCGGAGTTCCGCTCGACTTTCGCTGCCCGCGGCCAAAAGGCCCACGCTTTACACGCCAAGGCGATGGAGGAGTTCCATCAAAAGCATCCCGAAGAAGCAAAATTGTTCGATGACGCCTTCTCTTCCGATTTCGGCGGACGCCGTCCAGACTGGTCGAAAGTCGAGATCAAGGAGAAAGACGCGACCCGCAATTGCTCCGGCAAATGCCTTGCCGCCATCCACGCCGCTTTGCCTTTCGCTTTTGGGGGATCGGCGGACGTCGCCGGCTCCACCAAGACCGACGTCAAGGGCGTGAGCGCATTCAGCCGCGCCAACCGCGCTGGAAAGGACGTGCGGTGGGGGATTCGCGAATTCGCGATGTCCGCCGCGATGAACGGCATCTTGCTCCATGGCGGGTTGCTCGCCTATGGCGCTTGCTTCTTCGTCTTCGCGGACTATTGCAAGCCCGCGCTTCGCATGGCTGCGCTGCAAAAGCTGCCCGCGATCTACATTTTCACCCACGATTCCTTGGCCGTCGGAGAAGATGGGCCGACCCATCAGCCGATCGAGCAGCTCGCTTCTTTGCGCGCCACCCCGAACGTCACCGTGATCCGCCCGGCCGACATGAAGGAGACAATGGGCGCATATGATGTCGCCCTCAATCACCGCGACGGCCCGATCGCGATCGTCTTGTCGCGCCAGAACCTGCCGACCCTTGAGGCCTCTAGCCCCGAAAAGGTCGATCTAGGCGCCTACTTCGTGCTGGAACAGAAGGACCCCGATTGCGAGATTCTTGCGACCGGGAGCGAGGTTTCCCTTGCTCTTGACGCCGCGAAGATCCTGAGCGAGAAAGGCATCAAGGCCAGCGTTGTCTCCATGCCTTCCCTCGAAAGGTTTGAGGCGCAGAGCCAGCAATACCGCGATTCGATCCTCGTTTGCCCCAGGGAAAAGCGCGTCTCGCTCGAGATGGGCGCGACCTTAGGCTGGGGAAGCTACGCCGCGCTCAACATCGGCGTCGACACCTTCGGCGAGTCCGGCCCCTATGCCAAAATCCTGCCCGAATTCGGGTTTGAGGCTGGCGCAGTCGCCGACAAGGTTGCCAATTTCATTGGCGGGAAGTAATATTTAGCCATGGTACGCGAATACATCATGATCAATAACTACAGCCGCCTCGGCACGATGGGCATCCATAGGCATGCCTTGGAAGCCATCGCCTCGAGCGCGGTCAATAACGTCCGCGGGGCGCACGTTTCGTCGCGCAAAGCCCTCTTCAACGTCGATAACGGCGTGAAGGTGAGCTTCGACAAGACCGGCAAGGCCATCGTCAAAGTCGACGTGGTTATCGCCCCGAACGCCCAGGTCACCAAAGTCTGCCGCCAGATCCAAGAGGAAGTGGCGCAGGAGATATCCCTGATGTGCGATACGGTGCCTTACGACGTCAAAATCAACGTGAAGAGGATCGGGTAAGACCCTCTTTTTTGACTATGGGCAAGCTTCAGAAGCGCCAAGAGGCGACCGTAAAATTCGAGAAATACCTCGTCGCGTATCAGAAGATGGCGATGTTCCTGATGATTCCGGCATTGCTATCGACCTTTTGGGCGTTCATCCCGTTCGGGAACCCCCAGGTGACGGGCATCATGACGCTAGGAAGCGCAAGGATAATCAATGGCTTCCTCGGCGAATCTTTCGCTTATGGCGGGGCTTTGGAATCCCTAGGGATCCTCATGGTCGCGGTTTTGTGCACCGTCTACGCCGCCAAGGGAAAGCTTCCGTTCTACATCGCCGCCTTGGTCATCTATGCGATCGACCTAGGAATCGACATCTATCTGCTCGCCTGGACCGAGTTCGGGCAGGGGTCGGTGTTCTCCGTGATCATCCACTCGGTGTTCGTCATCGCCTTCTCGGTCGGCATCGTTTTGTACTTCAAGGCGAGGAAATATCTGACGGAGGAGCAGCGGCTTTCGAAATAAATCACACGCGCAGTGGAATTCGCGCGCGTTTGTGCTAATATATGCGAGCCCAAGAAGGGAGACACCATGGAAGAAGAGGAAATCGAAATCGCGCAGCCTTCGCGCAATGCGCTGCAAAGCGTCGCCATGAGCGCAATTTACGATTTTTTGACTTACCTTTCGATGAAGCAGGAAATCGACGTGGAAGGAATCGTGTCGGGACTCTGCGATCTTCCCTATGAGGAGTGCGACTATTTCGTGAAAGCCTGCCTCATCATGGCCATCAAGCACTACGACGAGGCGGTCGCGATCTTCAACGCCAACATGAGGAAATGGACCTTCGATAGGCTGAATCGCGTCGAACAGGCCATTTTGCTTCAGGCCTACGTCCATTACCTATTCGTCGACCCAGAGGTCGAGAAAGGCGTCGTCATCAACGTCGCCGTCAAGCTCTCGAAGTCGTATTTGTCCGACACCGACTACAAATTCGTCAACGCGATTCTCGATAAGGTGCTCGTTAGGAATGCTGAATGAGCGCAATTGCGTCAGCGTATCGGAGCTGAACGCCATCATAAAAGCCACTCTAGAGGAAGACGAAGGTCTATCCTCGATTTTTCTACGTGGGGAGGTCAGCAACTTCAAAGTCTATTCCTCCGGCCACGCCTATTTCTCGCTCAAAGACAGCCAGAGCGTGATCTCGGCCGTGATGTGGAATTCCTACGCCGCTAGGCTCACTTTCCTTCCAAAAGACGGCGACGAGGTCCTAGTCCATGGCCGCATCGGCGTCTATCCGGCAAGAGGATCCTACCAGATCATCGTCGACCACATGGAACGCTATGGATTAGGCGCAGAGCTACTTAGGCTCCAGCAGCTCAAGGAGAAGCTAGCCAAAGAAGGCTTGTTCGACCAAAGAAGGAAGCGTCCCATCGCGACTTTCCCAAGAAGGATCGGCGTCATCGCCGGCGCATCCTCGGCGGGTTTGTGCGACATTCTCGTCAACATCGAGAACCGCTGGCCGCTCGTGGAGGTATTCGTGTTCCCGAGCCTCGTCCAAGGGAAAGAGGCGCCAAAAGACCTCCTGAGGGCGATGAAAGAGGCGGAGGCTCAATCCCTCGACACGCTCATCATCGGCCGTGGCGGAGGCTCCAGCGAGGATTTAGGGGCATTTAACGATGAAGCCTTGGTCCGCGCCGCGGCAGCATTCCCTTGCCCCGTCATCGCAGCGGTAGGGCACGAAGTCGATGTGACTCTGATCGATCTAGTCGCCGATTTGCGCGTCTCCACGCCCACAGGAGCCGCCGTCGCGGCGACGCCTGACCAGAATGAGGTGCTGCAAGCCCTAGACGATTTAAGCGAGCATCTAGACTCCGTGATCGATAGCAAGATCAGGAACTTGTCCCAGACGTTGTCGCTGCTAAGCAAGAGATCCTATTTCGAGAACCCAGCCGCGATCTATGATAAAAAGCTCGAGGACATCGCGAAAATTTCAAAAAGCCTCGACATGATGATCGATATGAAGATCGCTTCGGCAGAGCATGGCCTGACCAATTCCAAGGGAAGGCTCGCCGCATTGAATCCCTACGCCGTTCTGAAGCGCGGATATGCGATTTCCGAAGACGAAACCGGGAAGGTTGTGCAATCGGCAAATCAAGTAGCGGTGGGCGGAATCATGAAAACTCGTTTCAACGATGGTATAATCACCTCGAGAGTTGAGAAAAAGGAGGCCTCGGACAATGGCCAATGAAGAAAAGAAACCTTTTGAGCAAAGACTCCAAAGGCTCAATGAGATTGTAAATAAGATCGAGACCGAAACCCTTTCCTTGGACCAATCTATGGCCCTTTATGAGGAAGGAAAGAAGCTCATCATCGATCTAGAAAAGGAACTTTCCGAAGCGAAAATCAAGATCGAAACGATTCGCGACGGCGAAAAGCAATAAGTATTAATTAGGTATAAAACTAGTAGTTTGTTAGTAGAAATATGTCGCGCCCCATCGAGAAAATTGACATAAAATCCATTAAAGACCCATCATTCTTAAAAACGATGGATTATGCGTCTTTGCGCGTCCTTTGCAACGATCTCCGCGCCGAGGTTTTGAACGCGACTTCGAATTATGGCGGACACCTTTCTCCAAACCTGGGCGTGGTGGAGCTCACCGTGGCCTTGCACCGCGTGTTCGACTTTCCGAAAGACAAGTTGATCTTCGACGTTGGACATCAGTGCTACATCCATAAGCTCCTTACAGGGCGTTCCCTCGATCATCTTAATGAAGCTGGCTATAGCGCAGGCTTCCAGAAGATGGCCGAATCCGAATACGATCCATATGAAGCCGGGCATTCCTCGACTTCGATTTCCGCGGCGGAAGCCTTTGCGACTGCTCGCGACCTTAAAGGCGAAAAGTTCGACATAGTCGCCGTTATTGGCGATTCTTCCATCGTGAACGGCTTGGCTTTTGAGGCCCTGAACGACCTTGCCGCAAGACAGCGCAAAGTCATCATCGTCCTCAATGACAACGACATGTCCATCTCCCAGCCCACTGGCGCCTTGGGCAAGTTCTTCCGCAAAATCTCTAGCGGCAGGGCGTACAACAAATTCAAAAGGGGCTACAAGCGCGTCTTCTATCGCGGAACGATCCTCAAGAAGTTCTATAACTTTTCCTATAGCGTGAAGAATTTCTTCAAGCGCAAGCTCGTCCCAGTCACGATGTTCGACAATATGGACTTCACCTATATGGGTCCCTATGACGGCCATAACCTCAAAGTGCTCGAAAGGAACCTGAAGAGGGCGAAAAACGCGAACAAGCCTGTAGTTTTCCACGTCCGCACCATCAAAGGAAAGGGCTATGGCCCAGCCGAGAACGACACGACTGGCTATTGGCATGGCGTCACGCCTTTCAATATCAGCGACGGATCCCCGAAAAAGCAGCACCCCGGCTTTATTTCTTGGAGCCATTATTTCGCCAATCTCACCTTTGATTACCTCAAGAACAACGAGAATCTCTTCCTCATTACCCCAGCGACCCTCAAGGGCAGTGGACTCGATGAATGCTTCAAGTCCTTCCCCGATCGCTGCATGGACGTCGGAATCGCCGAAGAGCACGCCGCGACTTTCAGCGGCGCCATCGCGCTTCAGGGCTTCCATCCGGTCCTAAGCATCTATTCGACCTTCCTCCAACGCGCATATGATGAAATCAGCCATGACTGCGCCCGCATGAAGATCGACATGACGATCCTCGTCGATCGCGCAGGCATGGTCGGCAAAAACGGCGACACCCACCAAGGAATCTACGATGCCGCCTATCTAAAATCCATTCCTGGCGTCACCTTGGCGATGCCTTCGACCAAATCGATCGCCCACACGCTCTATGAGCAAAGCCTTGGCCATCACGGCGTTTTCGCAATCCGCTATTCACGCGAGATGGTCGCCGAGGACGAAGCCGATCCAATCGTCCCACTTGAGTTCGGACGCTTCCTGAAACTCCGCGAAGGAAGTGGCAAGACCGCGCTTCTTGCAGTAGGGCAGTTAGGTCGCAAATTAGCAGCAATGGTCGATGAAAATGGGCTCGACGTCGATGTGATTGACCCCGTGTATCTCGTCCCTGTGCTTCGCGAAGAGGCGGAGAAATTGCTCGGCTACGAGACGGTGTTCGTCTATGACCCATATTCGACGATTGAAGGATTTGCCCGCGAGCTTTCGGGCATCCTCATGGAGCTTGGCTACAAAGGAAAGGTCGTTCTCAAGGCAATCGGAAATGATTTCGTCCCGCAGGATAGCCTCCAGAATCAGCTCGGGATGTTCGGTTTGGCCCCCGAAGCCGTCTTTGAGGCGCTGAAGGAAGTCGCTTAAGCTCTCTTTTTCCTTTGCTTCGTTATTAACATAACGGATAGAACGTTTTACAATCTTTCCATGGCAAAAATCATCGCCCACATCGACCTGAATGCCTTTTTTGCGACCTGCGAGGAGCTTCGTGACCCCTCGCTTGCGGATAAGCCCGTGATCATCGGCCATCCTGGCAGAAGCGGGATCGTTTCGACCTGCAATTACGTCGCAAGGAAATATGGCATCCATTCTGGCCAGCCCACGTTTCAGGCGGTGAAGCTTTGCCCGGACGTCCTCATCGTCCCGCCAGACTACGAATATTACAAGGTGATGTCGAACTCGTTCTTCGCCTACATCAAGCAATATAGCCGTCTCGTCGAGTCGGCTTCGGTCGATGAGTGCTTCGTCGATTTCACCGACGTTTTATCCAAAATCAAAGACCCCGTCGCCTATTTCCGTGACCTTCAGTTCGGATTGTTTCATCAGACAGGGCTCAAGTGCTCGATAGGAGTCGCACCGACAAAGTGGCTCGCCAAGATGGCTAGCGATATGAAAAAGCCGATGGGCCTTACCTTTTTGAGGCGTCGCGATTTGAAGCAAACCCTATATCCTCTGCCGATTGAGTCTTTCTGGGGCATCGGCAAGAAAACCGCGCCGACGCTACGGAAAATGGGAATCGATACCATCGGAGACCTCGCCGCGCGCTGCGCATCCGACGACCCTGAAATCGAGCATCTGCTCGGCAAATTCTATTCGACCGTGAAGGAATGGGTCCAAGGATATGGAAGCGATGAGGTCTCAACCGAGCAATGGGATCCGAAATCGATCGGCAATTCCGAGACCCTCATGCGCGACATCGATTCCTTAAGCGATGCCCTTGAGACGATCGATTCGCTTTCTCGCGAGGTCTCTGCTCGCGCCAAAGAAGCGAGAAAGATGGGCTACACCGTCACTTTGACCGTCAAAACCACCGACTTCCGCCTCCATAGCAAAGCCTTCACCTTTTCCGACCAGCCGACCAATGACGCGCAACTCTTGCGCGAAAAAGCGGTGGAGATGTACCGCGATAATTACGACGGCATGCCAGTTCGCCTTATCGGAATCACCCTCGGGAAATTGGTGGATCCCGCCAAAGACACCGTGCAGATGAGCCTATGGAATTACGAGGAATACGAGGAGAGGGACGCGACGAAGCTATTGATCGCCGAATTGAACCGCAAACTCAAAGCCGACGCCCTCATGAGGGGCAGCCAAGCCAAAAGCAAGAAAGGGAAGAAAGATGGATCTAACTGACGCGATCGACGTCTATTTCCAATATCTCCGCGCCAATAAGGGCTTATCGGAGGTGACGATATCGAATTACGCCGAAGACCTTTTGATCTTTCGACGCAGTTTCCCAGAAAAGCAAGACACGGACGACCTTTCTTCCAATGACATCGAGGATTTCGCGATCGAAGAAGGCAAGAGGCAGCATGCTTCCGCGACGATCGCTAGGCGGATTTCCTGCCTCTACAATTTCTATCTTTTCCTAGATCGGCGTGGCATCACGCGCATCGCTGCCGAGAAAGGGGATTCGCCAAAGCTAGGGGAACACCTGCCAACCGTATTGACTTACGATGAGGTGGAACGCCTCCTAGCGATGCCTGACACCAGCAAAGAATCGGGTGCCAGGGACAAAGCGATGCTTGAGGTCATGTATTCCTCAGGCCTCCGCGTAAGCGAGCTTTGCCTATTGAAGACCAATGCCGTATCCTTCGAGAACCGCTTGATCACGATCCGCCAAGGAAAGGGCAATAAGCAGCGCACCGTGCCGATTTCCGATGCAGCGCTCGACTATTTGAGGCGCTACATGGACGAATTCCGCTCCAAAAACCCAGGGCGGAAGACCTCCTTTGTCTTCCTCAATCTCCGCGGCCAGCCGATCAGTCGGAACTATTTCTTCATGCAGGTACGCAAATACGCTTCCGAAGCGGGAATCGCCCAAACGATCAGCCCGCACACGCTCCGCCATTGCTTCGCGACCCATCTATTGGAGCGAGGCGCCCAGATAAGAATCGTCCAGGCGATGCTAGGCCATACCCATCTTTCGACCACCCAAGTCTATACCCATGTCTCCAGCGAACGGATTTCGAGCGCCTACGACGACTACATGGAAGAATGAATGATCGTATCGCTTAACAGCGCGCCAAGCCGAGTTATATAATAACTAGCGGCACGAAAACATAGCACAGCCGCGCATCAAGGAGTGATTTCCCATGCTGGAATACAAGAAATATAAAAGGATCTTCGTAATCGTCGCGGACTCCGCCGGAGTCGGCGAGGAGCCAGACGCCGCGAAGTTCGATGACGTCGGAAGCAATACCTGGGCCCATGCCGCCGAATCGATCGGTGGCCTAACCGTCCCATATATGGAAGCGATGGGCATCGGAGAGCTCGACGATATCATGGGAGTGAAGCCCGTTAAGGACCATGAGCATGCCTTCGCCATCCGCCTCCGCGAGACAAGCAACGGCAAAGACACGATGACAGGCCACTGGGAGATGATGGGAATCAATACCCAAAAGCCGTTCCAGACCTTCACCGACACCGGATTCCCGCAAGCGCTCATCGATGAGCTAGAAGAGAAAACGGGGCGCAAATGCATCGGCAATTATTCCTCTTCCGGCACCGAGATCCTCAAGGTCCTTGGCGAAGAGCAGAAGCGCGATGGTTCGCTCATCGTCTATACCTCAGCCGACTCGGTCCTTCAGATCGCCGCGCATGAAGAATGCGTGCCGGTTCCTGAACTTTATCGGTGCTGCGAGATCGCGCGTGAGATCTGCATGCGCCCGGAATACCTCGTGGGCCGCGTGATCGCCCGCCCATTCTTCGGTGAGGATAAGGATTCGTTCAAGCGCGATGGGGCGAACCGCCACGACTATACCGTCTCGCCGACTGGCATCACGGCTTTGGATATCCTAAAAGAGAATGGCTACATGGTCTCGGCCGTCGGAAAGATCAATGACATCTTCAATGGCGTCGGCATCGTCAAGACCATCCATACCGCAACCAACGAAGAAGGGATGGACGAAACGATCAGACAGCTAAAAGAAGAGAACTGGACGGGAATTTGCTTCGTGAACCTCGTCGAATTCGATAGCGAATACGGCCATCGCCGCAACGCCCCGGGCTACGCAAGGTGCCTCGAGGCGCTAGACAAGAGAGTAGGGGAATTCGTCGCGAACATGAGGGAAGACGACTTGCTCATGATCACGGCCGACCATGGCAACGACCCGATCCATCATGGCACCGACCACACCAGGGAGAAAGTGCCTCTATTGCTCTATTCGCCATCCATCAAAAACGGAAAATACCTCGAAGAGCGTCCGACTTTCGCGGATATCGGCGAGACCTGCCTCTATAACTTCGGACTTAAAAAGGATCCCTCGATGCTCGGGGATCCGATCGTTGAGCTCTTCGAATAAGATGCGCTATTAGATGTAGCGGTATCTTGCGACGAAATTCTGGCCTGAGTTCCAATTTTGGTCCCAGGCCTTTATTTTTGGAGACCCGACTAGTGGCCTCTTCATCTTGAGGACGATCGTGAGCGATTTGCAGTAGTCGAAAGCCCTAGCGCCGACGAATTTCACGATTTCGGGATCCAGGACGATTTCGCGAAGATAGGCGCATCCCGCAAAAGCTCCTGCGCCAAGCGCGACGAGGCGATACGTGACGCGGAAATCGGTGAGAGCGGTGGACATGAATGCCCCCACGCCAATTTCCGAAATGTATTCCGACCCTTCAACGGTGCTTAAATTGCGGCAGCCTGAGAACGCATAGCTTCTGATTTTCGTGCAAGTGATGGGAAGTCTCACCTTTTTGATGAATTCGAGGTTTCGGAAAGCGTCCTTGCCGATTTCGCGAACGGTCGAAGGAACGTCGACCACATCGCTTTTTCCATTGTATTTGATGAGGCAGCCGTCGATGATCGTAAACGCGTTCGCTTTGGCGCGGTCGATGGTTGATTGAACGAGGTGCTCACGGTCCTTTTTCGCGAGCGCCTCTTGCTTTTGCATCCTCCTGGCGTCGGTTTTTGCCTGCGCTTGGACCTCTTGCATCCTGCGCTTTTGAGCAAGGATTGCCTGTTCTCTTTGCAGCTGGTCGACGATCGTGCTTTCTCCTGAAGGAAGGGAACGGTTTTGGCTTTGCTGGGCCAACTGGCGTTTCCTCATTTTCTCGATTTGAATCTGCCTTTCGCGGAGCAAGGCACTTTCAAGCGGATCAATCGAAGAAGACGCGTAGCTTTTTTGCGCTTGCGAGACCTCTTCGAGACTTTTTTGCAAGGCAGCGCTATTGAGCTTTTGAATCTCTTTTCCGACTTTGACGATCAGATCGTTTTCGTCGATGACGTATTCGCCAGGGAATGCGGCGCGAATGACGCTTTTCACGAGGGGCGCCTCCTGCCCGGAATAGGGCTCTAGCAGGTATTCGATTCGCGGCTTATCCGGGAAAGCTTCGGTGAGGTGGGGGATTTCGACCTTGATCGAATCACACCTTGCATCACGGGAAGACGAGGAGGAAAGGAAGACGAAGACTTTGCAGAAAGACATCGCTTGGAAGATTTCGTGGATGTAGTTTTGCTTTGATCCGCGGCCGTGTTTGAGGTTTCTGGCGGCGGTAAAGACGAGGAAACCGTTGCGCTCGAGCGAGGCGGTGATTTCATTTACGCGCACGATATCTTTGTGCGAATAGCAGAGGAATACGTCTCGGGTGGCGTTGGATTGATAAATACCCTGGCGGATTCTCTCCCTTTCTTCTTCAAGCGCGTTGATGGCGTTGGCCTTTGCCTTGATATCGTGGATGTTCCTGTCGATGAAGATCTGCAAAGCGCTTGCGATTTTATCGTCCTCGGTCACGAGAATAACCCATCGAACAACCTCGATTGCCTTCCATTCGTCATCTGTCGTAGACATGTCGAGAAGAGTCACGAGATTACTGGCATCGCTATCGTAGGAATGGAGGTATACCTTGCCCATCAAATCATCGGGAAGAAGACTCAAAAGATTCGATGCCGCGTCAATTACGTTCTGCGCTTCGGGATTTGGGTTGGCTTTTGGGTTCGTCACGTTGAACAAACGCCTTCTAGCTCTGGCGATTTGTTCCATCTGCGCCTCTTTCTTTTCGCTACTCAGGCGTTCGCCAACCATATCGAGGATGCGACTGATATTCGCATCGCTATTCTCGGCGCGCTCTTCTTCGATGGTCATCCCGCAGGTTTTGCAAGATAGATAGGCATCGCCGTCTTTTTTGATTTTCTGCAGTGGTTCGCCGCAGCGCGGACAAATGAGCGCTTTCGTGGAAAGCTTAAATTCTTCGTCAATAGTTGGCATGGATCGTCCCTCCCGGTCGCATGATATTTTTTATTTTACCCACGCGGGCGGAATTGCAATAGGCAATCCGTTTTGGGAGTGGCAAAAACTGCCACTCATCGGACTTTTTTCGGAT
>CACYCS010000173.1 GCA_902773005.1 uncultured Erysipelotrichaceae bacterium | reverse complement strand
GCGGTTGTCGACAGCGTCAAGGTTTTGAGTGGAACCATTGGTTCCAGCGGCAAGAAAGTCAAGGCAAATAACGCCGGAATCGTTGGTTTGGCTGAGGGGGTTGTGAGCATTAGCGATTGCGAGAATACGGCAAAAATATATGCCACGGGTATTGGCAATGGGGGAATTGTTGGAGGCGTTGCTACAACTGCTGCAACAAAGGTCTCAATTTCAAATTGCGCAAACTCTGGCGATATATCTTCCACGACAGAGCAAGTTGGTGGAATCATCGGTGGCGTAAATAGTGTTTCGCCCACCATCGTTGTTAAAGATTCAATTAACCGCGCATCGGTTGCTGGAGCCGGTAACGGTACCGGCGGAATACTTGGCGCGACTGGCGGTGGAGGCACCTCGGTCACCATACTTGAAGGATGCGTAAACGAAGGCGCGGTTTCCGGAAAAGCGTATGTCGGCGGCATTGCCGGTATATTGCGCGAAGGCAATAAAACGACATCTTATGTACTTGATTGCGTAAACAAGGCAAACATAACGTCGTCCGGAGTTGGATGCGGCGGCATTGCAGGCATATCAAGGATTAATACAACAGACTGCGCTTGCTTGCATAGCGTGACTATCAAAGGGCAACTCGCCAGCACTTTGGACGCCTATGGCACGCTTGTCCAGGGAGCGGGCGGGGCTGGTTCTATTCCGGGATTCGTTTCTGGATCAGCGGGAAATGGTGCCACGGTCACTGGAAAGCTCATCAACGCTGACGGCAGCGATTACGTCGCTCCGTGAGCACAAATAAAACAAAACAAAGGCTTGGGGACACCCCAGGCTTTTGTTGAATTGTAGAGGTATATGAAATGAAAAAAGCAGCCCTGATACTTACGCCGATTGTCGGGTGTTTAGCGATTGCAGCAGCCATCTTAACTAGGCAAGAACGCGATGTGTTGCCTTCTTCCGGCGCCGACGCGAATTACGTAATCACTTTGGATTCAAGCGCCATAGTCGCCGACGGGAGGATAGCCTATACGACGGATGGCGGTGCGACGATCTATTTTGACGTGTCGGGATTCGCGCCTGCTGAAGACGGGGTTCACCTTGGCACGTTCGCTTCAAATGGATGGATTAAAAACCCTTATCTAGAGGACGTCGAGCACAACAACTATATAAGCGGAATGTCCAAGATTATCGTCACCACGGAAGGCGCTTTTGCCGCGGATTATACATGGGGCGAGTCATTGAAGGCGGACATCCCGTATTATCAGAGGAGGGATTACGTGATCAATGCCGCGAATACCGAATTCTCCTTCTTGGATGAGCGTCCGAACTTTATTCAGTTGCGCGCGACGCAAAAATCGCTCGTCACATCCATTTCCATTGAGTATTCCTGCAATCGAGGCATAGAGCGGGGCGATAACCTTCAAATCAATTCCGCTTCGAAATTCGAACGTTTCAAAACGGTCGTGAATCGCGGAAATAGCTTCAAAGGGCAAACTGTTGAACTGATCTCAGATATCGATATGTCTAGCCAGATTAAAGGTGGAACAACATGGTCGATTGGCAATGTTCAAAGCACCCCGTTCTCTGGGACGTTCGAGGGCAATGGCAATACGATTTCGAACTATACGGTCGACGCGGATACCGGAATGCGTGCATTGTTTGCCCACGCTAGCGGCGCGACGATCCGCAACCTCAAGATGAGCAACGTCAATGTCTCGACCAAGTCCAATACCCGTGCAGCTGCCCTTATTGCCCGTGCCGATAATGGATGCGTCGTTTCCAATGTGGAGGTCCTCTCGGGCAATATATCCGGAGCTGGCGAAAACGGCGGGATCGTTGCCATTTCTGCAGCCAGGATCACGATAAGCGATTGCGTGAATCGCGCTCAAATAAATAGTCCTGGCAACGGAGGCGGAACAAATGGCGGAATCCTCGGGTATGCCTATGCCGGGAAAACGAGCATTTTGAATTGCATCAACCGCGGCGATGTTTATGGAAGTGGACTAGGCGTAGGGGGAATCCTTGGCGTGACCCGCGAAATCGCATCCGTCGATCTTGATATCGATGGTTGCCGGAACTACGGGTCCATCACAGGAACGCAGAACATCGGGGGAATCGCGGGACTGCCTCGCGGCGGTGCCACAACCTCAACCATCAGGAACAGCAATAACTTCGGAAACGTCGCTGGAACCGGATATATTGGCGGAATCGCAGGACGTGCCAGAGTAATCATCGACGATTGCGGGTGCCATGCCGATGTGAGTCTCATCGTCAATGGCGTTACGACAAAAGCCTCTGTAGCAAACGCGGTGGGCGGAGCCTCGGCTACACCTGGTTTCGTTTCGGGAACCGAAGAAACTAGCGCCGTCAACCATGGCGATGTCCGCGAGAACTGCCATATAATCGATGGCGAAATCGGCTCGTTCTCCTCTTATGTCGCGGTCGATATCGGCCCCGAGTACACCAACGGCAGGATCATCAAACTTCAAAATGGCAAATACTTACTCACTGCCGTGTCCGGATACGCGATTGCCGATTCCATTGGCGAGAATTCCTTCTCAAATTGGAAAACGCGCACGAATTCCTATGGCTGGGACGTCGTTCCTGACACCGACCAGCATGTCCGTTCGTCGAACTTCATGCCGATCTCTTTACCTGATGGAAGAATTGCCATCTTCTATCGCACTAACCCTACCCAAATCAAGGACCAATCCTATTATTATTCCTCAATCCGCGCAATCGTTTCTTCGGACTATGGCGAGAATTGGACCCGCCATTACCTTTTCGAAAATTACTCGAACGAAGGAAGCGGGGCCTATGAGCCGTTCCCTGTTTTGCTGAACAATACCCTTCAGGTCTATTTCGCCTGCGATATCCGATCGACAAGAGCCGGTGGATTAGGTCCAAACAATTCCGACTTCGTTGAAACGTATGACAATTATGGGATGCTCTATCAGAACATCCTACGAACGCAAATCGATGTCTCGAATGGCGGTTTCGCGATCGGGCAAACCAAGATGGCGATCGAGGCTACTCCTTCTTATCGCCGTCCGGGAATGCCGACGGTAGTGGAACTCACGGATGGCTCTTATGCGATGGTGTACGAGCATTGCGGAAGCGCAGCATCATTTGCAAATTATGCGATGGTCGTGGCAATTTCCTATTCGAATGACCTGATCTCTTGGACACAGCCGACCACTATCATCACGCCAAACCGAACAGGGATCAAAAACGGTATAAACAATCTCTATCGCTGCGGGGCTCCATGCGTGCAGCTTCTCCCTTCTGGCAGAATTGCCGTCAGCTACATGACGAATGAATTCTATCATGGCTATGAATACGACCAGGAACACGGAACCGACGCTTGGTACAGGACGTTGGAACTCGCCGTGAGCGATGAAGTGGTGTCCTATGGAGCTTCGCCAACCATGAATCGACTTGAGAATGTGCGCAGCTATGGCGAGAACGAAGCCTCTTGCTACGGTGGCTGCGCGGTGCAGGACAACAAGCTGATTCTCATTGGCAATAGCTACGTGCTCAACGAAAACGGAACCCGCACCAAACTCGCTGGCCTCACTTTCTCGGAAGCGGAGCTCGCCTAAAAAGGCATTTGCCCGGCAACTAAACATTCGGCTGAAGAATAGACCTTCGGCCGTTTTGTTTTGCCAAAATGAAAGGCATCGCGGTCGACGCGATGCCTTGTCGCAATTATTATTCCTCGATTGGGTCGAAGATCAGATCTTCGTATTTCGCGAATTCCCGAAGCACGTTCACGTAGTCTCCAGGCATTTCGCTCATGTGGTGGATGTAAGGACCTTCCACGAGTTTGCGCTCAATCCTTGGCAGGTCATTGAACTTCGCCCACATGTAGGTTCCAAATGTTTTGGGACCCTCGCAAGTGTGGAACTTGCCCGCGAGGAGGTAGTAGTTTCCTCTCTCGGCCTGGAAGCGGGAAATCGTGTATTCACCATCCTGAATCTTGAATGATGGCTTGGTGTTATAGAGGAACGGCTTGCAGGCAGGGTCTTTGTACTTAAGCGGGAACGGCCCGCAGTGCCAGAGAAGCTCGCTGTTATCGTCTTTGGGGTTGCGACAAGTGAATTCGCCTTGAATTGGCTTGCCTTTGCCCCGGGTCGCGGAAAGCAACAAGACGTTGGTGATCGTCATGTGGATGTCCCATTCGCAGGTGACATAGATGTCTTTGTCCGCGAGCAAGCACATCGCTAGGCAGGGGTTGGCGCCCCAAGCGAGGTTGATGCCGGTCCAACATTCGCTCGAGATGATGTTGCAATCGTTCGTCTTGGCAAGATTCTCGTAATAATAGACGATGGCGAGCATCTTCTTGAGGTATTCGTCATTGAGCGAGCCGACGTCGAATGTCTTCTTTAACTCAATGAGATCTTGGTCCAATTCGCTTTGCTTGGTTGCCCAGATTTCCTTCAGGTCATTGACTGCCTCGCCTAGGTTGAAGATGCGGATATCGATCCCGAATTTCTCGCAGAGCTCTAGCTCATTGTACATGATGGACTTGAACGGCTTGATGCGACTGCCGACCTGAAGAATCCTCATGTTCTTGAAGTTCTTCACCATGCAAGCGACCGAGAAGAAATCGCGGAGCCCCTTCTCGAAGACCGGCGATTCGATGTCGCAGTTCTCGATGTAGGTGAATTTCACGTTGTTGCGTTTAAGCTGCTTGCTCACGGCGAATAGGCCGCACTGCGTGTCCGTATAGCGGATATCGTCTTTAAAGTTGCGATCTCTTGGGCCCCATAGCAAAGTCGGAATCCCTAGTTCGCGAGCCACGAGCCCTGCGCAGTTCTCCATGCCGAAATTGCAGTTGATGATGAACAGGGCGTTAACTTTCTGCTCCTTGAAATGTTCGACGACGCGCGGGCAATCGTCCTCAAGGCAAAGCACGCCTTCCTCGTTTAGGAAGTCGATGTCCACGAATTCGGTGATCTCGTCGGTGAAATGTTCCTTAATGTAAGCGATGATCGCCTTCTTGTTTTCGACAGCGTAGTCGCTTTGGAAGATGCCGATCCTTTTTGGCGGCTCCTTCAGCCATCTTCTGATTGGGCAGAGGCCGATCTTCAATTTGTAATCCAACATGGTTTTATCTCCTTGATTTTATGAATTCCAATGTTTGTTCTTTGCTAGGCAACGCGGTCCGCGTTCCGGCTTTTGTGCATTTGAGTGCGCTTACGGCGCTAGCGAATCTTGCACATTCAGAGACCGATTGCCCATCGAGATATGCAGCCAAGAAAGCGCCGTGGAAAGTGTCTCCTGCGCCATTGGAGTCGACGCAATCGACCTTGAAGCTATCGTAATGCTTGATCTCGTCGCCATCGAGGAATGCGCCTCCCTTCGCGCCCTGCGTCACCACCAATACTTCGGGACGATAGGCATCTTCCAAAGCGCGAATTGCGTCTTCTACGGATTCTTTTCCCGTAATCTTCAAAGCGAATTCTTCGCTCGGGATCAAGATATCGATATCGGGAAGGATGTCTTGAATGTGGGGGTAGACGCTACCGGCGTCGAGGGATATTTTGACGCCATGCCCTTTGGCGATCTTGATTCCCTCTTTGGCAATCTCAAGCGAATTGCCATCGAGGTGAAGAATATCGGCGTAGCGGATAGAATCGAAGTTCAATCCTTTCGGGTCATCGGGCACGCTTCCCTTGTCGAATAAGCATGTCCTGCTCCCGCTATTCTTCGAGAGGATGATGTAGGAGGTGAAGGCGTTGGTGCCAGGGACGAAACGTATCTGCGAATTGTCCACGCCGAACTTCTTGAATTCGTCAGCCAGCCTATGCCCGGCTTCGTCATCGCTCAATAATCCTAGATAAGATGCGTCACAGCCAAGTTTAGCTAGGCAAACCAGCGCGTTGCTGACCGGACCTCCACCTGAGGAAAAGACTCGACTGGCCCGAACTTTGATGTCCTCGCGCGGATAGGAATCCATCTCGATCAGCGTGTCGAGGACGGCTGCGCCGATTCCGATGACGCGCTTCATGCTTTCCCTCTGCTCCCAAGGACGTCGATCTTGCTAAGGCAGAATTCCTTCACTTTCTCAATGGGCTCTTTCATGATGATGTCGATCGCGATCTTGGATGGATCCTGCTTCTGGACGCTTTCGATGAAAGTGCAGCAGAGGTCAGTGGAGAAATTCATCTTGCGGATGCCGGCTTTGACCGCCATCTTGATCTGATCGTCAGGCACGCCTGAGCCTCCATGGAGAACGAGGAACGCCCCGCAGGATTCCTTGATTTCCTTGATGCGTTCAATCGCAAGAACCGGGGCTTGCTTGTAGTGGCCGTGTGCGGTGCCGACTTGCACTGCAAGCGCACTGACGCCGGTTTCTTCGACGAATCGCTTCGCATCGTCAACTTCCGTGAAGGCAGAGCTAAGCCCGTCCGCGGCTTTTCCGATGTGCCCGAGTTCGCCTTCGACCTGAACGTTTACGAGATTGCAGGTGTCGACGACTTTCTTTGTGAGGGCGATGTTTTCCTCAATGTCGAGGGTGGAGTGATCGATCATGATTCCGGTCATGCCATTACGAAGCGCAATCGTGACTGCCTCTTCTCCGGAACCGTGGTCAAGATGCATGCACACGGGGACGCTCGCGCGCTTCGCCGCCTCCAAAACGACGGGGCAAACGTAATCGGAATTGCCGTTCGTCACTAAGCGAGAATAAAGTTGCATGATGACGGGCGAGCGAGCTTCTTCCGCCGCCTGGATGACACCCATGACGGTTTCGACGTTATAGACGTTGAAGGCCGGAACGGCATAGCCGCCCTCCTCGGCTAAAGTTAGAATTTGCTTAAGATTGTATAGCATTGCTTTTCCTCTTCTTTCTTTATAGGTCTTTGGCATCCATGACGATGCCGTAATCGGCGTAATCGAATGTTTTCGCTTTGCCGTCGATGTTGATTGCGATGATGGTTCCAGCCCTTTCGATTCCGACGATATGCTGAATCGCTCCGCTGCAGCCGATGCTGATGGCGACTTTGGGAGCAATGGAGATCCCGGTGAGCCCAACTTGGCTGGAGTAGGGGAATTCGCCGTTGTCTGTTAGCGGCCTGGAGCAATAGATCGGAGCGTTTAATCGCTTTGCGAGCAATCGCACTTTGTCTAAATGAGGCAGTGCCCCGCGCCCAATCGAAATGGCAATGTCGGGGCCTTGCGACGCTTTCGCCTTCATCGTCGCCATCGCTATATCCGAGATGCAGACGATGTCGGCAAGGATGTCTCCCCCTAGAGCGGGCCTAGTGAGGACGTATTTTTCCCCATCGTAAGCAACCGAGGTGCAATCGGCGCATAGCCCTTGGCCTAGAACAGAAGCGACTCTGCTTGCGATCTCTTTGATGAAATCGCATTCCTCCCATAGGAGCAGCTTTGGGCCAATGGCCTTGATTTTTGATGCGATTTCTTCGGTGTTACGCAAGCCTTGAAGGTCGATCTCTTTCGTTTCCTCGCCATAGCAGGAAGCAACGTCAGCGAGACGCCCAACATAGTGCACAAGCGGGCCTTTGCGTGCGTTGCTCGGGGCGGCTCCGATGGTTTTGCTTAGCCCTTCCTCGATGGCATGGTCCAGTTCGTCATAATCGATGAAACGGCATAGTCGTCTGTTGTTTGTGTTGGAGTGGGTCACGATTACGCGAGTCGGCGATCCGAGAAGTCCGATCTCGGAAGGGGGCAAGCCTAGGATCTTGTTATCGATCTTTTCCACTTCTCCCTTCTTCGAGAAAATGGAAGGAGGGCGGAGGAGACGGAATTTCTCGAAGGTGATGATTTGCTTTGAGCGGAGATCGGTTTCGTCCCCGTTTCGATTAGTGAAGCGCTCCCCGTCGAAAGACATCGCCTTCTGAAACAATGAATAGCCCGTGAGCTCGCTTAGCATCAAAGGCACTTGAGCGGTATTCCCATCCATGCTTTCCCTTCCAGCAAAAATGAGGTCGGGGGACAAAAGGGAGATCGCCTTGGCGAGAATCCGCGAAGTGGCAATGGTGTCTGATCCGGCGAAGCATGGGTCGGCGAGCAGGATCGCTTTTGCGCCGAGCCTAGTCAAGGAGGCAAGGGATTCCTCCATTTGGGGAGGAGCCATCGCAAGCACGGCAACCGAGGTGTTTTCCAAAGACAGCGCGCACTCGAGTGCGCAGCCGTCGAATGGGCTTAGGTCGCCTTTGCATAATTTGGCGAGAACGAGGATTTTCTTATTCATTGCGGTAGTAGCTCACGATGAACTCAGTCAGCTTCTTGTAACGTTCGAACAGCATTTGATATCTCTTGTGGTTCTCCTCGTTTGGCTCGACCGCTCCGATGATTTTCTGCGTTTTCCCTATCGCCTCCGAAAGCGAGCCAAATCTCCCGCAGGCGGTCATCGCGCAGAGACAATCGCCAAAGGAAGAGTCGTTGATCTCACTTACGAGCAGGCGAATTCCAAGCGCATCGGAGACGATTTGCCGCCATAAAGGCGATTTCGCGCCGCCTCCTAGGACGAACGCTTCCTTCGCCAAAGGCAAACCTTTGGATTCAAGGTATTTGTAGCAATCCAGCAACGACATCGCTACCCCTTCAAGCAGTGCGCGAACGAAATGGGCTTTGCTATGCAAACTCGAGATGCCGAAGAAGGCTCCGCGAATCGCGGGATTGGCATGCGGAGTAAGCTCGCCCATAAGATAAGGGGCAAAGATTAGCCCTTCGCTCCCCAAGGGGATCGGTTCGGCCGAGGTGGCGAGTTCTTCGAAGCTTCCGCCGAAGGTATCGCGGAACCAGCGCAAGGAAGCCGCGCAGGATTTGGTGCCGCTGCCAGGATAGAAGTATCGGGGATCCAAATGGGAATAATTGATGATGTTCTTATCGGGGAAAGCTTGGTCTGCCACAAGACAAATCCTGCCCGCTGTCGCAAGCTTTATCGTCATGTCCCCTTTCTTCGCCCCGCCAGAGGCCAAAACCTCCATTGCGGTATCGGTCGACCCGCAAAGGACTTTGGTCTTCGTGGAGAGCCCGCTCATTCGACTCGCTTCTTCGCTTACGCTCCCGATGATGGAAACCGGATTTTCAATCGAAGGCATCTGCTCAATGCTAAGCCCAGCGAGAGAAAGCAGATTCTCGTCCCATTTTCGCTCATCGAAATCGAAGAGCATGCTTCCTTCCGCCTCGATGTAGTCAGTGACGAAAACGGGGCAGAAGCGATAGCGGATATAGTCTTTGGCGAAGAGGATGCGCTTGATTTTCGAATAGACGTCAGGCTCGGAATTCCTTAGATACATGAGTTCGGGAAGCGTCCAGATCGTATCAGGCAGATGCTTGCATTTCTCGAAAATATAGTCTTTGCGGTGAGCGAGGAGCCATTCCTTTTCCTTTTTCGACCGCGTATCGGTCCAATAGATCGAATCGCATAGGACCTCATCGCCTTCGCCAAGGAGAACGGCGGTATGGGTTGCGGCGCTGAAGCAAACCGCTTCGATTTCCTCAGGATCGATGCCTCTGGAAAGGATGGATTTGATGTTATTTAGCGCCGCTTTCAGCCAATCGTCCGGCTTTTGAGTCGCGAGTCCGCTTTCATCGTAAGTAGTGGGGTATTCGCTATTTGCGGTAAAAACTAGCTCCCCGTTTTCGCCTAACAGCGTAGCCTTGGAGGAGCCTCCCCCGAAATCGATGCCTAGGAAATACATAATGTCTGCTTTCTCGGAATGGAATTCCCATCAATAGAAAGGAATCGCGCCGCAAATTGGTCGCGGCGCGATTCGTTTATTCGATCATTTCACGATCCATTTATGGCATTCTTCGCTGGTGCTCAAAAGGCCGCGACGCGGACCCGCCATGATCCATAATGTGTAGTTTTTGTAGCCGGGAGCGACCGCCATTGGATGGTAGCCGCGCGGGATTTCGACCGCATCTCCATGTTGGATGCGATAAGCTTCGTCGATTGCCTTGTCGCTTGTGTAAACCATCTGGATGCCGAATCCCTGCGGCTTATCGAATTCGTAGTAATAGATCTCGTCAAGGGCGCCTTCGACTCCGTTTTCGACGTCATGCTTATGGGGTGGGAAGGAAGCCCAGAACCCATTTTCGACCCAGTATTCCCCGATGTAGAGGTAATTCGCCTGCATGGTTTCGGGGAAGGTGAAAGCGACATCGCG
>CACYCS010000172.1 GCA_902773005.1 uncultured Erysipelotrichaceae bacterium | reverse complement strand
TGGCTGGGATTATTCTATTGAATAATGGCCGATTTGTGAACTCATAAACTCTTCCGTTTCGGATAAAGCTTTGAAAAAGGGTTGGCGTCGATATTCAGTCAAACACTCTTTCGTTCCAGCCGTTCGACAAATCGTCCATCGAATGAATAGAAGGGCTTAGCGATGCGAAAACGCATGCATGTCCCCCGTGAATTAATATTCTCGTAAAGTTTAGAACTGATTGAATTCCTTTTTGCTTTCGCCGATTCGCGTTCCGGAATGCTCGATTCCGCCAACGTAAACGCGAAGCTCTTCCACCGCCCCTTCTTCGCCGCGCCTTAGGCGGTCGAAGATGACGATTCCCTTATCGAAATCGACTTCTGCAATCTTAAGGAGTTCCTCGACCGATTCATGGTGGGTCTCAAGGGTGTCGGGGTTCTTCCATTCGTGATGGCTGAGGTTTGAGACATCCATCGCATCTGCTTCCTTCGCGTCTGGTGGGACGGAGAAAGCGAATAGCATCGAGCGTTTTCCAAAGACCTTCCACATCTTCCTTTTGATGCCGCGCTTCGACTTCAGAAGGCGATTGGCAAGGCGATAGGTCTTGACCGAATGCAGATAGCAGTTCCTCGCGGTGTTATCGGGATCGGCATAGCGGTAGGCTTTGCTGATTTTCTTTAGAAGCGAGGAAGGGCATTTCAAAAAATCGTGGGAATACCCTTCGATCCCATACTCATCCAGCATATGGCGGTCGAGCAAAGCCTCGAGGTAAAGGTGATCGAAGGCATGGCCATGCTTCAAATGCCCCTCCTTGTCGAATCCGGTCCTATAGTAGACGTAAGGATGGATGTTGCGGTCCATGCAGTAATGGGACAATAGGCCTAGGCAAAACGAATATAGCTCATCATCGCCTTTGCTGAATTCGACCATCTTCGCGAAGAAGTCGGTCGAGTCGATCCGATGGAGATAAGAGCCATACATCGCCATCTTGAATCGCCTCGATATGAAGGGATTCAGCCAGAAGGCGCGGAAGAAAAAGGGGTCAGGCCCCTGTGCGCCTAAGTAGAACGGGACGAAGCAAGGCGCTTTGTCCTTCTGAAGCGTCGCGAAGACGAAATGCGTGCCGATGCCTGGCATGTCAATTCGACGAAAGCCAATTGTTCATGGCCTTCTTCTCCTTCTTTGGCTCGAGATATTTCTTGGTTCGCTTGGAGACCCAGTTCTCGTATCGCCTCATCGCGATGTTGATCCTTTCGTCGATATGGATGGCAATCAGATCGAACGGGTAGATGTAGAATCCCGATAATGGCGAGGCATTGACGAGGAATATGAATAGCAGCAGGTTGCAGACGATGTAGACGATCGAGGCGGTAGGGGTCAATTCGAATTCGCCGCGGGCGATGAAGAAGAAAGCCAAGTGATTCGAAGCGGCGAACGCCACTTTCATGAGGATATCCACGAAATATAGCCACCATAATTTCCACCAATAGCCGCGCAAGAGGTCTTTGACATTCGTCGCGGCAAGAAGAACGATGATGACAGGGACAATGAGCCCCGGAATCAATAGGAGCATGAGGTTATCGTAAATTGTCACCAGCGCGAAGCTACTTGCTATTAACCCTAGGTAAAGTAGCCTCGCCAGCAACCCGCCGAACTTCGACTTGACGGTGTAGGACAAGAAGAAATATATCGGCATCGTGAGAGAGTACATGATGGCAAGCGGAACAAACGAGGACGAATAGAGGAAGCTGACTCCAGCAGCGTTCAATACCGGTGCGATCGCTAATGCATAAAGCAGCCAAATCGAGATGCCCGCCACCCAAAGAGAAGTCCTAGTGGCCGGCGAAAGAGTATATCGGTATTTGACCCGCCCGATGAAGTTCTCCGACAAATCGGCCGAATCCTTTTTCTCGGCTTCGGTGAGGACGGGGCAATAGACGAGGACCAATAGGACCAAGCCCTTGGTATCTGGCATCAAGAACCCTGTCGTCTCAGTCATGCCATGGATCAAGAAAGCGATGAAGAAGAGCAAAGAAACGACCGCGGTCGAGGATTTTCGGACCATGAGCTTCACGTCTTGGACGATGAAGATCAAGATGGTCGCGGCATAGATCGCGATGCGAAGATACCCGCCGGCCGCCAAGGTGTGGGCGATGCCGTTATGGGTCCAATACAAAGGCACCGCATCGGAGAATTTGGCCCAGGCATTGCCGAGCAAGAAATAGAGATTGATCTCGCCGACCCCGAATATCTTGGCTGCCGGGGTATCAAGCATCCCATAAGAAGAGATCCAGATTTCCGTGCGGTCCTCTAAGAAAGTTCCTTCAAGCCTTCTGGAAAGCGAATC
>CACYCS010000171.1 GCA_902773005.1 uncultured Erysipelotrichaceae bacterium | reverse complement strand
GTTCATGCCGTAGATGATGCGGCGCTGAACGGGCTTGAAGCCATCGCGGACATCGGGGATGGCGCGGGAGACGATGACCGACATCGAGTAATCGAGGAAGGCGGTCTTGACCTCGGAGGCGACATCGCGGTCGATTAAGCCGGGGATGATGCCGGAGACCGCGGCTTCGTGGCCGAACATCGCGTCTTCGGATTGCGCTCCTTCGCGGGAGAAATTCATCGTCCCGGTTCCGGATGAGGATTCCTCTTCTTCGGAGGATTCGGTGTCTTCGTTTTCTGCTTCCTCGACAGGCTCTTCGCCTTCGGGGATTTTCTTTTCGTCGTTATCCATTATTCAGAGTCCTCCTTAAGATCAGATATCGAGGTTCTGGACGAACTTCGCGTTGGCCACGATGTATTCGCGGCGCGGCGCGACCTCGTCGCCCATCAAATCGGCAAACGCCTTTTCGGCTTCGGCGGCGTCGTCGACGGTGATGCGGATCATCTTGCGAGCCTTCGGGTCCATGGTGGTTTCCCAAAGCTGCTGCGCGTCCATTTCGCCTAGTCCTTTGTAGCGCTGGAAGGGGTAGCCGGCTTTAAGGCCGAGTTGCTTCTTGAGCACTTCGAGCTGGGCGTCGTTATAGGCGTAGTAGGCGCTGCCTTTGTAGTCGATTTTGTATAGCGGCGGCTGGGCGATGAAGACGTGGCCCTCATCGAGCAGCGGGCGCATGAAGCGGTAGAAGAAGGTGAGAAGCAGGATGCGGATGTGGTCGCCGTCGACGTCAGCATCGGTCATGATGACGATCTTGTTGTAGCGGATCTTGCTCACATCGAAATTATCGCGGATGCCTGCGCCGATCGCGGTGATCATGTTGCCGATTTCAGCGTTGGCCCAAATCCTATCTTCGCGGGCTTTCTCGACGTTTAGGATTTTGCCGCGGAGCGGGAGGATGGCCTGGGTTTCGCGGTCGCGACCGTTCTTGGCGGAGCCGCCTGCGGAGTTACCCTCAACAATATAGAGCTCGCAGACCTCGGGGTCTTTGGACGAGCAGTCGGCCAATTTGCCGGGGAGGGTGGTAATTTCGAGCGCGGACTTGCGGATCTTTTCTCTCGCGACCCTCGCGGCGTCGCGGGCTTTGGAGGCGAGCTGGATCTTCTCGATGACGCCTTTGGCGATCGAAGGATTCTCAAGCAGCCACTGGCTAAGCCCATCGCCGACGACGGTCGAGACGATCTTACGAACTTCGGAGTTGCCGAGCTTCGTCTTGGTCTGGCCTTCGTATTGGGGGTTCGGGTGCTTGACGGAGATGACGCAGGTCAAGCCTTCGCGGCAGTCCTCGGAGGAGAAGTTCTTCTCATCTTCCTTGAGGAGTTTGAACTTCCTGGCGTAATCGTTGAGGATGCGGTTGAGCGCGAGGTTCAAGCCCTCGACGTGGGTGCCGCCTTCGCGAGTGGAGATGTTGTTGCAGAAGGAATAGACGCCATTGGAGTCATAGGAGTCGGTCCACTGAAGGGCGACTTCGGCATAGATCCTTTCCTTGGTCTCGCCATCGGCAAGGGTAACTTCCTCGGCGCCTTGGCAATAGATGGGCTCGGCGTTGACGGGGATCTTGTTGGAGTCGATGTAGGAGACGTATTCGCGGATACCGCCATCGTATTCGAAGGAATCGGTGACGGGAGCTTCGCCGCGGAGGTCGGTCAAGGTGATGCGGATGCCGCCGTTTAGGAACGCCATCTGGCGGAGGTGGCTCTTGATGATGTCGTAGTTATAGACGGTGGTCTCGGTGAAGATGGTCGCATCCGGTTTGAAGGTGACCATGGTGCCGCGCTCAGAGGAATCGCCGATTCTCTGAAGGTGCCCAACCGGGTGTCCGCCGTTTTCAAAGCGGAGGAAATATTTTCCGCCATCGCGGCAAACGGTGACTTCCATCCATTCGGACAGCGCGTTGACGACGGAAGCGCCGACGCCGTGCAGACCGCCGGAAACCTTATATCCGCCATCGCCGCCGAATTTTCCGCCGGCATGGAGGATGGTGTAGACGGTTTCGACACCGGACAAGCCGGACTTGGCAACGACGTCTACCGGGACGCCGCGGCCATCATCCTTGACGGTGATGATGTCGCCTTTGTCGATCGTGACTTCGATGTGTTTGCAGTACCCGGCAAGCGCTTCGTCGATCGAGTTGTCGACGATTTCCCACACGAGGTGGTGAAGGCCGGCTGCGGCGGTAGTCGCGATATACATACCCGGGCGTTTTCTGACGGCTTCTAGGCCTTCGAGAACCTGGATGTCGCTCCCGGAGTAATCTTCTTTGGCTTTCTCCAAAGCCTTTTCGTTGGTTACGTCTTCTTTGACGTAGGTGAAGCGGTCTTCCTCACGGATTTCGGAGACCGTTTCTTTGGTGTCATCAACCATTTCATATCCTCCTGATGGCATTATTCGCGGCCACGTCGACGATCGACGCGCCTTCGATGTTCAATTTGGTCGCGGTCACGAAGACCTGACCGAGCCCTCTCAATACGCTGATTAGGCTTTCTACATGGCCCGGATCGAGCTCGCTTGTCACGTCGTCGAGCACGCAGATGGGCATCTTCTCGCTCTCTTCGACGAGGAGGCACGGCGCAAGTTTGAGCGCTAGTACCGCCAAGCGGTTCTCGCCTTGGCTCCCTCTGGTTGCGATGTCTTTCCCATCCATTTTGAATGAGAAGTCCTCGCGATGGGGGCCTACGGAGGTCGACCTATGGGCCAAATCGCTCTCCAAGGCGTCTAGGAAGGCTTTCTCTGCTCTTCCCCTGAAGTTCTCGTCTCCTCTTACGAACGGCCTGTAAATGAGCTCGCAGGACGTTTTTTCGCCCCTTAGTTTGGTAAGGAGGTCCGGAAGGACGGAATTGAGTGACGTCACATACATCATTCGATAGCGGACCATCGGTTCGGCGGTGGCCACCATTTGGGACGTCAGGGCGTCGATGACGTTCCGGTCGGGAGAGTAGGCTTTGAGGGCAGCATTCCTCTCTTTGAGCAGCCTGCTGTAACGCGAGGCCAAGGCGAAGTAGTCGGACGATCGCTTTGCTAGCGAGATGTCCAGGAACGACCTCCTTTCGCCGGGGCTCCCCACGAACAGGGGAACGTCGCTTGGCGAGAAGGAGATGACGTTAGTCACCCGCGAGAGCTCGCTGAGTCTTCGAACCGGCTTGCCGTTCAAGAACACCTTCTTGGACTGCCTGCCGATCTCGATGCCGATTTGGCGGTTCAGCTTGCCTTCGCTCACGTCTGCGGAGATGAACGCGCCTTGGGTTCCGTCCCTAAGAAGCATCCCATCTTCCTTGCTGCGCCAGGAGCGCGCCAAGGACAGGTAATGGATTGCTTCCGCGAGGTTGGTTTTCCCAACCGCGTTGTCCCCGAGGATCAGCGTGAGCCCAGGATCGAAGGAGATGTCGAGGTTCTCGTAACTTCGGAAATCCTTTAATCTCAGGTGGGTCAGGATCATTGCTCGATCACGAACGTGCCTTCGTCTAGGCGAATTTCATCCCCGTCGCGGAGTTTGCGCCCCCGACGGTTTTCGTCGACCCCATTCACGAGTACCTTCTTGGTCGCGAGATACCTCTTGGCCTCGCCGCCTTGATCGATGATCCTCGCAAACTTGAGGAATTGTCCCAGCGTGATGTATTCGCCGGTGATTTTGATTCTCTTTGAGCCGTTCATAAAAAATGCTTTTTCGCCTGAAAATAGTTTACTACATAGTAGTAAAGATTAAAACAATTTTCGCGCGCGATTTTGCGCGCCCGCAAAAGGCGATTTTTAAGCCCGAAAAGGCATCTAAAAGCAGCCTAGAGAGACGGTGTGAAAGCGGATGACTCCGACCTCGAACGATTGAGCAATTCGCAAGGGGCGTGTATCGATATTCGATTGCGGTCGGGGACAAATAACGTCTTGTCGTGCCTGCATATATAATTAGGATTAGTTACCGATACGACCTCGGGTACGAAAAACGCATCCCTACCTTTTGGGAGGAAGAGATGCGTGATGTTTTTTTCAGGAATCAGTACGTCCTCATCGGGGTGATGAGTTCGACGACGGAATCGTCTTGTTTGTTTTTCACAACGAACGGCTTCATCTCGGCGAGGAAGCAAACGGACACATCCTCGGATTTGAGGGCCTTCACGGCGTCGACGACGAAGGCGCTGTTGAAGGAGACGTCTAGACGTTCGCCGGTGAACTGGAAGGTCTGCAGGGCCTCTACGGCGGATCCGTTGGCGTCGCTTCTGACGGTCAGTTCAACGCGATCCTCGGTCATGGAGAGGCGCACGACGGACTCTTTGTCGGAAGAGAGGATCGAGACGCGGTCCATCGCATTCAGAAGTTCGCGGGCATTGACGTCGAGAACGTAATTGAACGTCTGGGGGATGATGGATTTGGTCTGTGGATAATCGCCAGGGATGACGCGGGTCGACACGACGGTTTGCCCAAAGCGGAACAAGACGCCTTTCTTTTCCGAGACGGTGATCTCAACGGTAGATGCCCCTTCGAAGAGCTTGGACACATCGATCGCCACGCGGGCGGGGATATTCACACGGAACTTCACTTCGGATTCGATCGCGACCGTTTTGCGCGCAAGGCGAGCGGAATCGGTTGCGGTGGCGGTTAGTATGCCATCGGCGGCTTCAAGATTAAGAGCGGTGAGGATCGGCCTCTGTTCCTTGGTGGAAGCGGCGAACGCGCTTTGCTCCACAAGCCCAGCCATCGCGGCGCAGGGCATATCGAAGGTGACTCCATCGGGTTCTAGGTCGATGTCGGGGTATTCTTCGGCGTTCGCGCAGTTCAAGCGGAAGGAGGAACGTCCGTCGTCAACTTTGGCGATTGCGTTATCGATGACGTCAAGGCTAAGCTCTCCGCCTTCCATTTTGCGCACGACTTCGCTTAGGACGCGTGCGTTGATGAGGATGGACCCAGGAATGCCTTGGCGGATCACTTCGCGATCCTTGAGCATGTAGGGGACGATGGAACGGATGGTAATTTCGCTATTGGAGCCTAGAACCTCTAGACCTTTTTCACTGAGGGTTATTTTGAAGTTGGCAAGCATCGCGTACGGATTCTTTGGCGCGATGGCGTGGCCGGCATATGTCAGAGCTTTGAGGAATTGTTCTTTATCGATGGTGAAGCGCATGAGCTCGACCTCCTTAAATGGAATATTTTTATTTTTTCTTTTACTTACGGAATATTAGTTATTATTCGTGTGAATTGTGTGGATAACCCCACTTCGCAGAGCCTCCATATCATACCACGCGGAGAGGCGTCTTAGGAGTGCCTTTATAATTTATTTATAAAGCATCATGATCCGAGCTTCGATTTTAGGTCGGATATGGCGGTCATCATATCGGGGTCGGTTTTCAACGAATTCTCCACTTTTCTGACCCCATTAATCACAGTCGCGTGATCTTTTCCACCAAACGTCTCTCCGATCTTAATGAGCGGGGTGTTGAGGAGCGTCCTATCCAGATACATTGCGATGTGCCTGGCCATGGCGATTCTCGATGTCCTGATCTTGCCGGTGACTTGACTTGGTGTGAGCGAGTAATAATCGGCGACCACCTGAATGATCTTCTTTTCGGACAGCTTCGACTTATCCTCCCCGATCGATGCGAGCGAGCGAATCGCCGCCGAAGCGGTGTCCATCGTGATACGATGGGTCGGCTTCATGTTGATCGTATAGAAGAGCAAACGGGTAAGCGCGCCCTCGAGCTCACGTACGTTATTGGAGAATTTCTCCGCCAAGAACGAGATGACCTCGGGATCGAAATCCTTCACGTCGCGGCCAGAAGCCACGATCTTGGAACGAAGAATCTCCTCGCTTGTGGATAGATCCGGGCGCTCGATGGACAAAACCAAGCCTTGGCTGAATCTCGAGCGGAGCCTATCGTCGATTCCGCCGATCTTCGAAGGGTGCTGATCGCAGGTCAATACGATCTGCTTTCCGCGGCTTACGAGGTTCTGGAACGCGACGAAGAACATCTCCATGCTCTTGGATTTGTTGATGAGGTATTGAATGTCGTCCACCAGAAGCACATCCACGTCTTTCTTGAAGAACTCGGTCATCGACTGATCGTTCTTGTAGCTCGTGACGAAACGGACGTACTCCTCGACGAAATCGTTTGCGGAAATGTAGAGGACTTTCGTCGATGGGGCGCGTTCTTTTATGGAATTCCCAATCGCTTGGAGCAAGTGGGTTTTCCCTAGTCCGGAATCGCTATAAAGCAGCAACGGGTTATAGAGGCGGCCGGGGCTATTGGAAATCATGAGCGACGCCTGGTAGGCCTCTCTATTGGACCCGCCGACGATAAAATTCGAGAACAGGTATTTCGGGTTCAGCCTGCTATCGGCGAAAAAGGATGGTTTCTCCTCTTTCTGCGGCTCGGCTTCCGCTGCTTTGTCGCGGCTAACGAACTCGAATTCGAAATTGGTTCCGGTGACGTCGTTGGCGATGCTTTCTAGTAGCTCTGTGTATTTCATCGAGATGAGCGTTGCGCCCAAGCTCGTTGAGACGCTGACGATCATTTTGTTCCCGTCCAGCCTCAATATTTTCGAATCGCCGAAGAAGGAATCGTAGATCATCGGATCATCTAGACGTTCCTTCACTCTCTCCAGGATCCTGCCCCAGAGAGAGTTGATTTGCGAGATGGTTTCTTCCATATAAAACTCCGAGAAAATTTAAGCATTTTCAACACCTAAAAGCACGGAAAAAATACAGAAAATTAATTTGTCCACACCCGATTTTTTAAAAATCCAGAAACCATCGATAAAAATTCAATTTATCCACTTTTCCACAATGTGAATAAAAACACGGGTTTTCGCAGGCTGTGCGCCACTTGTTATGAAAACGCTTACATTTTTGTCAACAAACGGTTCTCCGAAGGCTGGAAAAATCGCTCCAATGCTAAGTTCTTCGATTCTCTTCACAAGAATACCCAACATTGTTTTTACATGCCGTGTGGATTCTTCGGGGGACGGATTTCAGTTCGAAGTTGCGCCCGTTCGTGCGCGTCCGTATAATAGCACTGCGTTTTTTACGTAAGGAGATTTACTATGTCAAAGAAAACCTATCAGCCTTCCAAGGTGAAGCACGCCAACAAGGCCGGATTCCGTGCCCGTATGGCGACCCCGACCGGCCGTGCCGTCATCGCCCGCCGTCGTGCCAAAGGCCGCGCCAAAGTCGCTGACTAATCGCTTTCGTTTCCGATGAAGAGGGAATACCGCGTCAAGAAGCATCCGGAGTTCGATCACATCATCCGCTCCGGAAAGCGAATCAAGTCTGAGCACTTTGCCCTCTACTTCGAGCTGGCACCTGGCCAAAACCATTCCCGAATCGGGATCGCGGTTGGCAAGAAAAACGGAGTTGCCGTCACTAGGGTCCGCATCAAGCGCCAAGTCAGGGCGATGCTCGCCAAACGAAACGAATACGATCTGCCCATCAACCTCATCATCGTGGTCCGCCCGAATTACCATGTGGACGGATTCACCGCAAGCGAGGAGGAGCTGAACGCTTCCCTCGACAGAATGAAGGAACAGCTCAATTGAAAACATCTAAGCACACGAAGATCTTCGCTGGCGCCCTGATTGGACTCGGCACGATTCTTTTGGCTTCCTGCACCGCGAACTTCTGCAACGAAGAAGACCAAGCCCATATGGCTTATCCGTATGAGCAAGGCGTCACGGTGTACATGTCCAAAGAGGATTACGCCACGCTCAAAGAGAACGACAATTCGGGCATCATCGCGTCAGAAGAGGCCATCGGCGTCGCGGGACCGGCGATCGAGGGCAACGACAAAATCTACAAGTACGTCCCATACACCAAAGTGAGCGATTATTCCTACACGCTCGACGCGGCCAAAGCCAAGTCGCTGCTTCAGGGAACGATCCTCAAATCCGCCACGAGCAGCGGACTCAAGCTTCCTTCCATCAAGTATTGGTCGGAACTCGATAATTACACCCTTCAGGCCGCGCTTTTCAAAGCCGAGAACCCGAATGGCGCCTACACCGTTGGCAGCAAATCCTCCGCTGCTTTCAACGCGTCCATCACCTTGAACGACCCGGAAGCCACCTGGTCGCTCATCCCCTACGTCCAGGTGAACACTGACGGAGTCGCGACCGATGAGTACAAACCCATCGCGCTCGAGAACTCCATCCTCCGCAAATACGGATATCTCAGGTTCAGCGGCAAGGACTCCAAGTTCTTCGGGTTCATGTCCGAATGGAACCAAGCCCTCTACGCCTCCGATGACCCCTATCTTGGCCCTGACCAGTGCGCTTCTGAGGACTTCTTCAAGTACTATCAGAACCAAGTGACCGCCAAAGTCAATTCCGTGCGCTCTTGCATTGCAACCCGCAACGGCACCTTCGGCCACTACGGCGCAGGCGCTGACTGGCGCGTCGAGATCACCGAGAAGAACTGGGGATATGCCTGGACCAAAGGCTTCCTCGAAGGCTTGCTCGTCTATCCCGTCGGCTGGGCGGTCGACTCCATTGCTTACGGCATCGACCCGATGCTCTCCGGCATGGGCCAGATCCTCGCGCTCATCATCGTCACCATCATCGTCCGCGGCATCTTGCTGCTTGTGAGCTTCCGCTCGACGATGGATAGCCAGAAGATGCAGGCTTTGCAGCCAGAACTTGCCAAGCTTCAGGCCAAATACCCGAACGCCAATACGAACCAGGCGGAAAAGCAAAGGCTCTCGCAGGAACAGCTTGCCCTCTATAAGAGGCACAAGATCAAGCCGTTCCGCCAGATCATCGTGCTGATCTTCCAGTTCCCGGTGTTCATCTGCGTTTGGTCAGGTCTACAAGGGTCCGCAGCCCTATCCACTGGCCAGGTTTTGAACCTCCGTCTTTCCGACACCATCCAGCAGACCTTGTTCAACGTCACCGGATCCTGGTACTTCAACACAACCGGCTGGTGGACCGCGCTCATCCTCTTCCTATTGATGGCCGGGACCCAAGTCATGGCAATGCTCCTTCCGAGAATCATCGCCAAGAGGAAGACCAAGAACGTCGCCAAGCTCTCCAAGAATCCCGCTCAGGACCAGAACCAGAACACGATGAAGATGGTGTCTATCTTCATGATGATCTTCACGATTATCATGGGCTTCATGCTTCCCGCCGCCATGGGCGTCTACTGGCTCATCGGTGGTGTGATCTCGATTGCCCAGACTTTGATCACCCAGCTCATCATGTCGAAATCCAGCAAGAAAAAAGGAATCAAATAACCCATGAAGGAATACACTGCCAAGACGGTCGAAGAAGCCGTCGCGAAAGCCTGTGAGCAGCTTGGCTGCTTGGAAAAGAACCTCGTCTACACCGTGAAGGAAGAGAAGAAGGGCCTCTTCAGGAAGAGCGCCACCATCGCCGTCTACGAAGACGAGGATGCCGCCTCCTATGCGGAAGAGTACCTCAAGAAAGCCTGCGCCGCCGTCGGCGTGGACATCACCGCCGAATCCGTGGTCGAAGATGGCATCATCAAAGTCACCATCGACTCCGAAAGGAATCCTCTCCTGATCGGCAGAAGCGGACGTACCCTTCAGGCTCTCAACGAGCTCACAAAGCTCGCCGTCAGCAATCACTTCCGCCGCCGCTACCGCGTCTTGCTCGATGTCGGCGGATACAAGGAAGACAAGTACACCCGCATCAAATCGATCGCCAAGAGGGTTGCCAAGGAAGTTGCCCGGACCCACGTGGACGTCCAACTCGATCCGATGACCCCCGACGAGAGGAGAGTCGTGCACAACACCCTCGGCGGAGTTGAGCACATCAAGACCGAATCCACCGGCGAAGGCGTTGACCGCGCCGTCTGGGTGAAGTACGTCGACTAAGAAAAAAAGAAATGGGCCATCGCAAACCGATGGCTCTTTCTATAATTATAAGGATTAAGGAATATGGCCAAGCCGATCATCGCATTAGCTACGCCTCCGATGAAGGGGGCGCTTGCCCTCATCCGCACCTCGGGCGACGGCGTTTTCGACATCATCGATTCATTGTCTCCTAAGCTTAGGATCGCGGAGACTAGGAAGCGCGGGATCTATTATGGCCCGATAATGGACGGCGAAAAGCTCATCGACCTCGCCGTCATCTTCGCTTACCCAGCCGAAAGCTCCTCAACCGGCGAGGACGTGATCGAGATTTCGTGCCACGGCTCGATGCTCATTGTCGAGGAAATCGTCCAAGCGTTCCTTTCTAGAGGCGCAGAATACGCGACTCGCGGGGAATTCTCATCCCGTGCGTTCTATAACGGGAAGATGGATCTCGTGGAAGCGGAATCGGTCAACGATCTGATCAATGCCACAACCGCGGAGGCGAAGAATTTGGCCTTGTTATCCTTGTCTGGCAAAACCAGTAAGCTCGTGGCTCCGTTAAAACAAGAGATCTCCGAGATTTTGGCGCTAGTGGAGGTCAATATCGACTATCCCGAATACACCGACATCGAAGAGGCGACAAACGATAAGATTATCGCCTCCTGCGCTAGTATCCGAAAAATGGTCCGCAACCTTATCAAAGAAGGCCGCGAAGGGCAAATCATCCGCGAAGGCGTGAAAGTCGCTTTGGTGGGTGAGCCTAACGTAGGGAAATCGTCGTTATTGAACGCGCTGCTTCGTGAGGACAGAGCCATCGTTTCCGATATCCCTGGGACCACGCGCGACGTGGTGGAAGGCGATCTGTCGATTCGCGGCATCGCCGTGAAGCTTTTGGATACCGCTGGAGTCAGAGATACCGAGGACGTGGTTGAGAAACTAGGCGTCGAGCGGTCCAATCGGAGCATCGACGAAGCGGATCTTGCAATCGTCATTTTGGATGCCTCCAAAGACGAAACAGCGAACCCCTTGCTCGAAATCACCAAATCCAAGAAGCGGATTATCGTCTATAACAAGGCAGACCTCGTGAAGAGCAAAGAAGATGGCAAACTGTATGTTTCGGCATTGCAAAACGATATCGAACCTCTGAAGGAAGCCGTATTCAATAGCCTATCCGTTTCGGATTCCGCCTACGTAACGCCTTCTTTTAGCAACGCGAGGGAGCTCGCTTTGCTGAAAGACATCGAAAATAACCTCTCTCAGGCTGAAGAAGATGCGAAATCGGATATGGGCGCAGATCTTATTTCCGTGAGCTTGCAGGCCGCCTACAATGACGCCAGGAAGCTACTAGGCGAGGATCCGACCCAAGATCTAACGGACGAGATCTTCAGCCGCTTCTGCGTCGGAAAGTAACCATGGAACATTTTTACCTTGATTCACATTGCCACCTGAATGACGAAGCACTGCTTTCTGATTTTGAGTCGGTTGTGATGCGCGCAAGGGATGCTCAGGTAAAGAACTTATTGGTCATTGGCTGGGATTTGGAAAGTTCCAAAAAAGCGGTGGAACTTGCCGAAAACGATGAACACGTGTATGCAGCTATTGGGTTTCACCCAGAGAATCTTGAGGGTATATCCGAAGAGGCACTAAGCGAAATCGAGGAGCTTGCTTCGCACGAGAAAGTCGTAGCGATAGGCGAAATTGGACTTGATTACCATTGGTATAAGGAACAAAAAGATCGCGATAATCAAAAAGTTTGGTTTATCCGCCAGATCGAGCTCGCGAATAAACTTGGGCTACCTTGCTCGATCCACGCTAGAGAAGCGACGGGGGATACCTATCAATTGCTCAAGGAGCACCCGATTCATGCTTCGGCGGTGTTGCATTGCTATTCTGGCAGCAGCGAGATGCTCCGCGAATTTGCCAAACTTGGATATTATTTCGGATTCGATGGGCCTGTAACGTTTAAAAATGCGAAAGAACCAAAAGAATGTGCTTTGGTGTGCCCTCTGGATAGGCTTTTGGTCGAAACGGATTCCCCATATATGTCTCCAACGCCGTTCAGAGGCACCACAAACGAGCCGAAAAACATCCCGCTAATCGTGGAACAAATTGCTATGATTCGCGAAATGAATGTTGAAGATTTAAAAGGCGCCATCGAAGAAAACTTTGAACGCTTATTCCACGTGAAACCATGAGTAAAACACATTTCTCACCCGTCATAGTCGTGGAGGGTAAAATGGACTCCGCGCTCATCGCTTCTTTTTTGGATTGCGATATCGTGACCACGAATGGGTCAGATGTTCCACGTGAAACAATTGAGTATCTGAAAGAGCTTAAAAAGAAGCGCGACATCGTTGTTTTGACTGACCCGGATATGCCTGGAAAGCGAATCAGGGACATCCTGAATCAGCAAATACCTGGCCTATTGCATGCCTACGTGCCGAAAGAGAAGGCGATAAAAGGCCATAAAGTTGGGGTGGCGGAGTCGGATAAAGAGACGATTCTTGAAGCGTTAGCCCATATCGTTCCCGCGGAACAATCAAAGCGCGGCGAACTGACTTCTAATGATTTGTTTGAATTAGGGCTAATGGGCGCGCCGGATAGCGCTTCGAAGCGCGAAAAATTATCGAATCACCTGCATTTGGGAAAGGCCAATGCGAAAACGATGCTAAAAAGACTTAATGCCTTAGGGCTGACTAGAATTGAAGTAGAGGAGGCTATAAAACAATGACGGAAGAAAAGTTTTTTGAAGGCGTTGCCTCCTATAAACTGCTTGCGAAAAAAGAAGTGGGGCAAAACTTTCTTGTTGATGCTTCTGCAGCAAAGCGCATTGTGGATGCTTTAGAGGCAAAAGAAGGGGAGCGTGTACTCGAAATCGGGTGCGGAGCAGGTTCTTTGACCTATTTCCTGAGCAATGGTCCCGCGCATTCTTTAGCGATTGATATCGATGAAGCGATGATTGCAAAAACATTGGCCGATTTCCAAGGATCCGAGTATGTGAAAATCGAAAAAGGCAACGCGATGCGGTTCGATTATTCGCCATTCGATAAAGTAATCGGCAATTTGCCCTATTACATCACCTCGGGAATCATCGAACAGGTTCTAATTAAAGCGAAGAACGCCTCCAAATGCGTTTTCATGGTGCAGAAAGAAGCTGCGGACAGAATACTTTCCCAGCCGAATACGAAAGATTATTCGCCGCTTACGATATACATTGCTGTTGTTTCCCGCGCACGAAAGTTATTTAATGTACCTCGCAGCGCGTTTGTGCCTGCGCCGCACGTGGATTCCACGGTTGTGGAACTCGTCTTCAACGAAAGACATACCGAGCAAGCGGAGAAGATGTATCGCTTCTGCTCCGCGATGTTCTTGCAAAGAAGGAAGACGATTTACAACAACCTGAAAAACTATCTGCATTCTGGCGAGAAAGCCGCGGAACTCCTGAAGGAATTCGACATACCGCAAAACGCCAGAGCCGAAGAAATCCCGCCGGAACAATATTGGACAATGAGCCAAAGCGCCATCCTGAAAAACCTATGATTTGCAAAGCCAACGCCAAGATCAACCTATCCCTGAAAGTCACTGGACTGCGAGAAGATGGGTACCATACGCTCGAAATGGTGAATTTGCCCATCGGGCTTCATGACATTTTGACCATTGAGGTCAACCGCGGTGGAAGATCGACTTTCATCACCTGCGATGACCTCCGCCTCATCGGCGTGAAGCATAATCTCTGCCAAAAAGCGGTAGATGCGATGAGAAAAGAATTCGGCTTCAAAGAGGAGTTCATCATCGATATCCACAAGGAAGTCCCGTTTGCCGCTGGCTTAGGCGGTGGATCTTCCAATGCAGCGGCCACAATCAAAGCGTTGAATACCATTCTTCATCTTCACGCAAGCGAAGAGGCTCTCTGCAAGGTTGGCGCGACAATTGGAGCCGATGTGCCGTTCTTCATAAAGAATGAGCCGTGCAAAGTCACGGGAATCGGCGAAATCATGGAGCCGATCCGTGTTAAAAAGCCATACTTTTGCCTCATCGTGAAGCCCGAAGCCGGATTATCCACGAAGGACGTGTATGCGATTTGCGACAATTTCCCCCGTACTGCAATCGACACAGAGAAGGTAATTGAAGGCCTTGCGACGGACGATCTAGACCTCATTGCCTCTTCGATGGGAAACGACCTTATGACTCCTGCTGAAAGCCTTCTCCCGACGATCACAGACATCTGCAACGACCTCAAGGAACTTGGCTTCAAGGTCTCGATGATGTCTGGATCCGGATCTAGCTGCTTCGGCCTTACAACCGATGCCAAATTGATCAGGGAAGCCACCAAGCACTTTGAGAAACTTGGCCATATAGCTCTTCCAACCAAAGTCATCTGCTAAGCAACAACATGGGGAATCCGCGGCACTGTCCGCGTTTTTTTTTGCGAGAAAACGCATACACGCCCTCAATGAAAGCAAAAAAGCCGCCCACAACTCATTTCGGACGGCTGTCTATGGATACGTCGTTTTGTCCAACTTCGGATAAGTGACTTTGGACTACGACACTAATTAATTATAGAGAAACTTATTGCCGCAATGACGACACTTTAGTGTGTATCTATAATCTTTTCCTCCGTTTCCAACGATATCACAATAGTCTGTCCATCCACATTGTCTACAATAGGCAGGTTGAGCAGTAGGGCGTGTGCAAGAGCCACCTGAAATGGCTTCCAATTGTTCTTCGGTAAGCTCAATGCCTTCTTCTTTGGCGAGCGCGAGCATTTCTTCTTGGCTCTTGCACGCCTCGATTTTAGCAATCTGCTCTTCCGTTAGGCCTTTCAATAATTCTTGCTTCATTTTGGGAACCTCCTCTTTTTTACGATTCTATCATGACTGTTTCCGTAAGAGTACTAGTAATGTTGCTAGCCGGGCGAACAAAAACACCTCAATGTCCGCGTTTTCTTTTTGCGCGAAAACGCATGCACGTCCTCAATGAAAACAAAAAAGCAGGCAAGTGTTACCTTGCCTGCGATTTGAGAATCGGAATCGAATTACTTCTTCTCGTGGAGGATGGCAGCCTGAGCCGCGGCGAGGCGGGCAAGCGGCACACGGAACGGCGAGCAGGAGACGTAGTCGAGGCCAACTTCATCATAGAAGATGATGGAGGCAGGATCGCCACCGGTTTCGCCGCAGACGCCGAGGAGGAGGTTCGGGTTGGTCTTGCGGCCGCGTTCAACCGCGATCTTGACGAGTTCGCCAACGCCTTCGATGTCGATGGTCTGGAATGGATCGAACTCGTAGATCTTCTTGGCCTGATAGGCAGGGAAGAACTGCGGGACGTCATCACGGGAGAAGCCCATGGTGAGCTGGGTGAGGTCGTTGGTACCAAAGGAGAAGAACTCGGCTTCCTTGGCGAGGTCCCCGGCGCGGAGGGCGCCTCTCGGGATCTCGATCATGGTGCCAACGTGGTATTTGAGGGTCTTGCCCTGCTTCTTGAACTCGTCTTCGACGGCCGCGACGACGGTCTTCTTGGCCCACATGTATTCCTTGAGTTCGCCAGCGAGCGGGATCATGATCTCAGGCTCGATTTCCTTGCCAAGTTCCTTGGACGCTTTGAGGGCGGCCTGGATGATGGCGCGGGCGAGCATGGCATAGATTTCGGG
>CACYCS010000170.1 GCA_902773005.1 uncultured Erysipelotrichaceae bacterium | reverse complement strand
ATGCCCATTGGTAATCTATTAGGCGTAGAGGTAAAATTCCTACTAACAAAAAGCTCGGAAAGCCAAATGCTCGAAAACAAGAAATCGTCCATCTTGCTCATTCTCAAGACCTTGGAGGAATATTCCGACGAGGACCATTTCCTCACGCAGCAGGACATTATCGACAAAGTCGAAGCCAACTATGGCATTACGCTGGAACGCAAAAGCGTGTCGTATTCCGTCTCCTTGCTTCAGGAGCTTGATTACGACATCGAGAAGGGACCACGGGGCGGATACGCCTTGTTCTCCAGATTGTTCGACCCAGCCGAGATCCGCTTTCTGACCGACGCGCTGTTTTCCTCTAAGGCTATTCCGGGAAAGCAGGCCGCGGAGCTCTCGAAGAAGGCCCAATCGGTCTTAAGCAAGCACCAGAGGTCATCCTATTCCTATATCCATAAATCCCCTCAGCTGAATCGAACCGAATCCAAGGAAGTGTTCTTCGCGATCGATACGATGCACGAGGGCATCAAGCGGGGCAAGAGGATCTCCTTCCAATACAAGACCTATGACGAACGCGGCAAGGAGGTTCTCCGCAACGACGGGTACCGCTACATCGTGTCCCCTTATTACTTGGTCAACAGCAACGGGTTCTATTACCTGATCTGCAACTACCGAGAGAAGTATCGTCCCATCCAGGTGTTCCGCGTGGACCTGATGACGAACCTCCAGATTGAGGAGGGGTGGCCCATCAAGCCCTTATCCTCAATCAAGGGAGCGGAGGAGTTCGATATCGCCGATTACATCAACGACCACGTCTACATGCTCGGAGGGGATGTGGTGGACGCGATACTTCGCGTCGACCGGGCGTATGGAATTCAATATCTCAAGGATTGGTTCGGGCAGAAGGCCAGAATTTACGAGAAGGACGGCGTTTTGTTCGCGAAGATCAGATGCAACGAGGATTCGCTGTTCTACTGGATCCTGCAATACGGGGATGAATTCACGTTAATGGAACCTGGAAAACTGGTCGCGAAGATAAAGGATTACCTAAAGAGGCAAACTGGAAAATACGAGGAATAGTTATGGATAATGAGAAATGGATAGAATCCGAAACCTTTGAGTTGGAGCCTTTCTGCTCTGAATATAAACCGCTCAGCATTCCATCGTATCAACGGGGGTACGAATGGAATGCATATAACGTTCAAAGACTCGTCTATTCCGTTTTCGATGGCGCAAAAGAAGAAACCTTCCTGGGAACGATCCAAATAGCTGTTAACGACGGGAAACGTTTTATCGTCGACGGTAGACAACGCTTGACTACCTTGGCTTTGCTCAATGCGGTTTTGGCGAAAAAAGCAGGAATAGAACCGCTTCACAATCTAGCGATGCTTATCGATGATCCCGCGTTAGAGCATGCTCTTGCCGAAATCACCGATAAGGAAAAGGAACTGAAGGTTTTAGCCACCATCGGAAATCGCGGTGACATTACAAGGCTAAACCGCAAAGGAAAGGACGATGCTCTAAAAATCGAGAGCATCTACCTGCGGAATGCCGTATATATAAATACGGTTCTTGAATCAGAACATTTTGCTGAAAAGCTTTCTAAAGAATCCGTCAATGCTATGTTCGAGACATTGTTTTTCATCGTCGTCACCATAAAAAACCGCGAATTGACCCAAGTCATTCGCGTATTCGACACTCTTAATTCGACCGGCCAGGAATTGAGCGATGAAGCTATGTTCAAGCTTCGCTACCATTCCTTTCTTAGGACTGTTGATTCGGAGAAAACATCTGAGGAAATCATGAAAGCCATCAACGAAGAGTACAAAAGAGTTGACGACTATAACCAAACGGTAGGCAAAGGGGTTCCGGTAAACATGGGAGACGTGCTATGGGGATACAGAACTTACCTACTTACTCGGCCAGAAATAAGAAGTTGTCTCCAGCCAGCCGACATGGCTCAAGGTAAGCTCTCCTTTTTTGAGACGCTTTTCAGCAATATCGAGGAGCAGTGTGACGTTTTGTCCCTCGATGGGTTCCGAAAATATGTAGAACATCATCTCGAATATTATCGTTTTGCTTATCCATCCGACGCCAAGTTCGGTTTAAACACCGCGCCCCAAGCTATAGATCGAATCCTGCCCGATCTGCTCGCTTGGTCGAGGTATGGCAGCACATGGGCCATAGTAGTCGCTTTTTATGCGGCGAAAAGAAATGCAGGCATGGACGAAAACCAGGCGTATTCGGAAGCGGTGAAGCTCGCTAAACCGATTTACCAGACGCTATATTACTTTTCGGTTGTCTATCAAAAATCAGTCAAGCGAATTAAGACTAGCTTCCTTTGGGAGGCGTTTGGAAAAACCGAGCCTGCGGATCTTCTCGCGTTCTGTTCCAAGACAATCGAAGACGAGGAGAAAAACAGGATAAAGTGGAATTACCCCTCTTTTTGGACCGCGGTTCGTCAGAACTTCTATGGAGAATATGGGCAGGCCTACGCGTTTTTGGCCACAATAGAAGCCTGTGACGAAATGAAAGGAAGAAAGGATTTCTGCTCTTTCATCCAATTGGTTTTCCCATGGGAAAGGAAAGCGAATCGCCCACAGATTGAACACATCTTCTGCAAGAAACTCTTTGTTGAAGATCCTTCTTTGTCCAGTCAAGACAAGGCCAAACTGAATGGTTTGGGCAACCTCGTTCTTTTGGAAGAAAAGATAAACAAAAACAGCCTTAAGGATCGCGAGCCATCAGCAAAATTCCAAAAAACTGGGAACGGAACGGACTTCTTTCACGGTTCTACCTTTTCGTCAGTTAAGCGTCTCTGCAACGATTATGATGAGGCGATCGGTGATGGAACGAATTACGATCAGGCCTCTATTTGGCTTAGGATGGTCGATCGCAGATTCGAAGCCATGAAAAAGGACTTTACGTCCATATTCGATCTTCTTGATAAAGTACAATGAGTGTCCGCTTTTCGTCGCCTTGTTTTCTTTATGCTTTTCCTAGAAAGGAGAAGTTATGGCAAGGATGACGAAGGCCGACTTCAAGTTGCTCAAGGGGCAGACGGTGGCCTTCGCCGTGGTCACCTACAACGAGGATGTCAGGATCCGCATGGTGAACTACGGCGAGGACGCGCGGTTCCAAAAGGTCCGCTTCGGCAGCTCGAAGAAAACCATCAAGGTCAAGATCGTGACCTATGGCGAAGACGTCAAGCTCAAGGAAGTGACCTCGGGCGGCGACTTCAAGGTGATCACGAAATAAGCCAAGAAAGAGATGCTCGATAAAACGGGTGTCTTTTTCCTTTCATGCACCGAAAAACGGACATTGAGAATCCTATCATTTAGGCATATGGAGGCTGGTAAAAATGGATAAAGAAATCAGCAACTTTCTCCCGAAAGTCTATGGGCTATGGAGGATTAAGGAAGAGCTCAAGGTAATCCTTGGGTGGTACAAGGATCCGGAGTCGATGGGCAAGCGGAAGCACCTGCTGCCCAAGGGGATACTCTTCTATGGCGGCCCTGGGTGTGGCAAGACCCTTCTCATGCGCGAATACTCGAAGGAATTCGACTGCCCGGTGTTTTTGATCGAGGGCAACGCGGAAGACGTCCAGGTGGAGGTCATCGATACTTACGAGAAGGCGTCCAAGGAACCGCTCTCCATCGTCATCATCGACGAGCTGGACCGGCTGATCGACAAAGACGACAAGCTCATCCGCATCTTCCAGGCCAAACTCGACGGCTTCAAGGAGAACCTGGGGACGCTTACTTTGGCGACGGCGAACGATGTTGATAAGATCCCGGAGCCGCTAAAACGCGAGGGGAGATTCGACCGAAGGTTCGACATTCATCTCCAAGGCAAAGACGAAGTCCGCGAAACCGTGGAAGGTTTCCTCTTTTCCGCCGGGCTTTCGGTCGAAAAGGAGGAACTCGAGGAACTGGTCGAGGATTTCAGATGCGACCCCGCAAGCCATATTAGGGCGGCGATCAATTCCGCGGCGCTGCGCTATGGGGACGACTGCACCGCCGAACAGATCATGGACGTATCCCATTTCATCGCTTGGGGAAGGCTTCCGCGCAAAGAGGAGGTGGAGATCGACCGCAGATTCGCCATACACGAAGCCGGCCACGCGGCCTACCTCCATTTCTTCTCGGAGACTATGGATTGCGGTCGCATATACTTTACCGCCGCCGGGGGCTTCACGACTTCGAAGCCCCGTAAAAAGATCTCAAGCATTCTCTCCGTCACCGAGGATATCCGTTGTTCGCTGGCTGGTCTAGTCGCCGAGGAGATCTGCATCGGGCGCCACGGATACGGATCGCATAGGGATCTGACGCAGGCCCACAATCAGGCTTACCACCTCGTGAATACGCAAGCCCTCAACGGTGTAGAGAATCACTGCAACAGCCGCGAGGAGTATGAGCCGTCCGTGAACATGTCGCAGGCAAAGATGAGGAATATGGAAAGAGCCTCGCGCCGTTTCGTGGCCAAGCAATACAGGATCGTGAGGAGGATCATGAAGAAGAAGAGAGGGCAAATCGAAGCTTTGGCAGATTTCTTGATGGAACACGGCAAGGCTACAAAAAAGGAAATTGAGGCGGTGCTATCTGCGAATCCGGAACGACGAAAGAAAAGATGCAGAAAGGGAAAACAGCATGGAATGCTTGGCAAAAGAAGCGCGATGGCCTGACGCCGATGATGACGAGATAAGATTCTGCGCCTGGGTTTCCTTTGAGCGCATAAGAACAGGCATGAGAATGAAAGATATCTTCTTTTTCGGGCCCGGGAAAAAAGCCTTTTTTATTCTGTAAAAAAGCTGCTCGCCCCTTATACGGGGGTGGCAGCTTCCGTTCGCGTCATGGCCTATTTCGCCTTCCAGGTAACCTCGAGGCAATCGGTTGGCGCGGTATAGACATCGATGGTTTGGTCGTTGTCGTCGAAGAACTCAACTTCGACATCTTCGTCGTTATATTTCAGCACGACCACACTCTTGGTTCCCGATGGGAGGTCTGGTTGGCTTCACGCAATCGAGTTCGTTCATGTTAGGCTTTGTTCCTCAAATACCCATAGCGAATCTCAACGGGGAAATCCTTATACGTCACTTCGATGAGGTCTCCCACCTTGCGTTTCGCTTCTGGGTCGGAGAGGATTTCTACGATTTCGAATACGCCGCATTCCCATTCCTCGTAACGTTCGTCCGTTTCGTCGAAGTCGTTCTCGTCAGTGAACCAGGTGTCTGGTTTGACGACGAACTCCCTCCCGTCGAGGAAGCGCATCAGGATTAATTGATCGTGGTTTGAGCTTTGGCGGTATAGTTCCTCAAGCGACTTTTCTTTTTCGTTGAACATAATCGTTATCCTTTCTTCTTGATTTTATCAGGCTGTGGCGCGCCGACCACGATATGTGATCCGGTGGTCGAGTAGTGGATGATGATGGTGTTGGACTTCTCGAATTTGCCCGTAGCTCGGTTAAAGTACATTCCGACGTTGTGGTCCAAGACTACGCGCTCTTTATTCTCGCCCAGGGCAGTCCCCTTTCCGTAGTATTTATGGAAGAGTTTTTCCGCTTGCGTTCGCCCGCCGTTGATGTAGGATCGGGTCTGGTTTTCTGGCCTTCCGTGGGTGCCCCCATAACGGGGTTTAACGTGTTTGGCCTGTTTGTACCAATTTAGCCCGAATACGATCACAAAGCTTGTTTTCGGAACGGCCATCGCGATCGATCCGCCTTTGTTTGTCGCCTTCGGAATTGAGAAGTTGGAGAACAAGGGGCTGTTACTTTTCATCGGCTCCACCCCCTTCCTTTTTCTTCATGCGGGAGGCGTTTCTCCTCTGCATGAAAGACTTGAACGGATAGATGGGGATGCCCATGAAACGCGGCATTAAGAATATGTCGTCGGCCGCCGGCCCATAGACAATGATGCCGATTGGTTCGAGGGTTTCGGCAATCTTTGAGACCTGGTTCATGAAGGTGTCGCGGTTGGCGAGCTCCCTTGTAAAGCCATTGGTCCCGATGGCAATCAGGACGTGCTTGGGATAGGCGAGGAGCGATTCGTCGGAACCTGGCGTGTTGGAGACGCGGACGTTGGGTATGGCCTTCAGCCCGCGTTTACCGAAGTAGTAGGTGACGGCCAGATTCATGCCGATCTGGTGGTCGGCGATGTAGGCTGGCATGTTGTCGAAGGGGCTGCAGTCCATGCCGATGACGCATTCGTAGGAGCGTAGTTTCTCGACGTAGACCTGCGGATCGTTCAGCACCGGCTGGAACCATTCGTCCTTGCAATAGAAGGACATCGCGGTATGCGAAGGGTCCTTCACCTGCGAGCGCTGGTTCCACTGCGCGACGTCGCCGGGGACCTTATCATAACAAAACTCCGGCGGGATGATGGGATAGCCGTACCTCTGGGTTCGCTCGGCGCCGTCGATGAGGTAGGCTAGATAGACGTCCCTAAGGTAAGGGACCTTTGAGCGGAACGAATTGAATTTAGTCATTAATATAGACTCCTAATAAAGTTTCGATGGCGGGCCTTGTTTTGGGAAAACGCTCGCAAAAACCCCTTATTCGGAGTAATATCAATGTGCAATCAGTTGGATATCACTCCGCTGAACGGACGATTCGAGTTGGCGCTTGAATCGTCTTTTTATGTGATCCGTTTGCTAAGAAGGCAACCACCTCCTTATCCATTCGGCGAACTCTAGTTCGTATTCCATGATCGAATCGCCGTACTTTTCGCGGCGCTTCTCGACGGCTTTCCACGTGTAGAACGCCGATTCCCAGGAGATATTGAACCGGTGGACGATGTCCTCGACCTCGGTTAGGCCCATCAGGATGATGACGCAGGAGAGGGCGAGTAGCTGTTTGGCGAAGTAATCAGCAGCGGCTTCCTGACGGTCAGTGGTGTTCGACCCGTGCTTAAGCACGATGTGGCCTATTTCGTGGGCGATTGTGTGCCGCCATCGGGGCTCTTGGTCCATGTCGTTGTACCAGATGGTGTATTCCGGGTACCCTTTGCTTATGTCGCAGGTATGGAACCCGTCTTTGGTATCTTTGCTTTGGAGCAGGGACTCCCTGTCTTCCTTTCGAAGCGTCGAATAAGGCTTGAGTGCGTAACCCATCGAAGCGGCGAGGCTCAAAACGTCGATCGGGAACGAGGTCAAAAGGTAGTCTTGATACAGGCTGATGACCTCCCCGACGATGGCGTCGTATTCCTTGCCGCTAAGATAGTTCACTTCGTCATTCTCCTTCGTTTCCGATGAGGATCTCGATGATGCGCCTTTTTTGTTCGGCGGATAGCCCGCCCTTGCAGCGGCCTACGACGGAGATGACTTCATCGTAGGGTTTAACGGCTTCGGCTGCGGTTTCGCTGAAATAAGTCGGATCGACTCCGAGAGCCTTGGACACTTTCAAAACGATGTCCATTCTGGGCTCCTTGGTGGAGATGTAGCGGTTGAGGCTGGAAGTGGGCACGCCCGATTTCAGGGAAAGGGTTTTTTGATCCCAACCGAGCTCCTCCATCCTCTTTTCGGCTCTTTGTCCAAACTTAGTCATGGTTTCCTCCTAACCCTTTCGGGCTGGGTTTATTATCCGTCACTTGTTGGAATTTTTCAATCCCAAAATGGAATTATGTAGTAATAATCGATAATTAAGCGGTATTTTACCGCTTAAAATATAAACGAAAACTTTGCTTATTCGCTTAAGCGATATCCACCTGTCTTCCGCAGCGGAACATAGCTTTTGATTAGTCCTTCGGGAGGACGCGAGAACAGAAACCCGCCCGCCATGGGCTTTTTATGGTTTCAACTACGCCGACGAGGACAGAGTACTGGAGTACCTCACGCCCAATCTGCAATCGATTTGCCACGCCTTCCGCTCCGTTAAAAAGAAGCGTCAAAAAAGATAAAAAATTCGGGTTTGCAAACGAATGATGGCTCTAAACCGTCAACTGTAATGTATAATTTTGGCGTTCCGAAAGGAAATAAGATCCTTTTGGGCGTCATCGACTTTTGAGACTTGGCGGTCTCCTCGGTGGCGCCCAAAAGGATGGAGACCGCCAATGAAAAACGATAAAGAATGGGGCTTGCCCCGGTCTTTGACGCTCAGGACCAGCTTCGCCGAGGCCGAATCGGACGGCCCCGTCGAGCTACTGACGTCCGCCGCGGTGAACGAATGGTACGACCAGAAGCACGGCAAGCCGTGCGGGTACGAGGTCAAGCTGATCGACTCGCTCTTCGACGGCTGCCCGTACGCCGCCGACGGCGACGGCATCGAGCACAGATGCGTGAAGAACGGCAGGACCAGAAACCGCATCCAGAGGTACCTGTGCACGGGCTGCGGCAGGCAGTTCACCCCGATCACGGGCACCATCTTCGACTCCAAGAAGATACCCATTTCCGAATGGGTGGGCTTCATCGTCAGCCTCGCGTCATACGAGAGCCTGACCCAGGCGTCCCTGACCAACATGAACTCGAAAAGCACCGGCCGCTACTGGGTTTTGAAGATATTCGAGGTCATACGGGGATGCCAGGACAACGTCATCCTTGGCGGCAAGGTCTGGATCGACGAGACCTACTTCAAGCAGACGGAGTCCGGGCTCGTCCTCCGCGAGGGCAAGAAGCCCAGGGGACTCTCAAGGAACCTCTTCTGCGTCGCCACCGCGAGGGACTCGAAGGGGAGGACCGTCCTCATCCCCTGCGGCAGGGGAAAGCCCGACGGCGAGAGGATTCTCGCCTCCCTCGGCCCCCATATAGCGAAGGGCTCGCGCATCGTCCACGACGGCGAGAAATCGCACTCGCTGCTGATATCGTCGCTCGGATGCGGGGAAGAAGTCCATAAGACGGCAGAGACGAAAGGGCTGCCCGACTCCCAGAACCCGCTGGAGCCGATAAACGCCGTGCACCGATTCCTGAAGAAGTTCATGTCGCGCCACGGAGGCTTCAAAAGGGAGGACCTGGCCGGCTGGATGAACCTCTTCTGGTTCGTCTTCAGCTGCTACGGATCGAAGGACGCCGCTGTCAATAGATTCCTGAATATGGCGGTAAAATGCAAAAAAATCATGCGGTATCGCGATGTGATGGAAAAGAAAGACAAGACGCGGTCGAAATAAAATCGTCATTCATTTGCAAACCCGAATT
>CACYCS010000169.1 GCA_902773005.1 uncultured Erysipelotrichaceae bacterium | reverse complement strand
CGCCAAAAAACAATGTGCCGGATCAGGAATGATCGGCATTTTTCTTTGCTAAAAGTTCGTCAAAAGGACTTCATGCGTAATTGCTAGTCCCTTTGGGAGGAGTTTTACCAATCGCGAGGGTTCTTCGATGGAGCGATTTCGCTTGAAAGCGCGGGAAGGTCTCCCTTCTGCGTGGAAAGCAGCCTTCCATAATGCTGACCGTGGATGGCCCTTTGCAGATCGCGCACGCTCCAGCCGGAGGCAAGGGCTCCCTTTTCAGAGCAAGGACGCGCGACGTCGCTATCGACGCGGATGAGCAAAGTGTAATGAGACCAGGAGAGGAAGGAATTTCCAGACGCTGTTTGGAAAATGTTCGGGAAAAGACGATAAAACCGAACATAGGAATAAAGGCTCGACTTATCGAACCCGCTTCCGTATTTTTTGGTCAAAAACGCCAACAGGTTCTTGATTATCGCCTTTCCATAATCGTTTGCCCTCGTCGATAGGATCTCCTCGTCGATCCGTTTGCCGATAAGATGATTCTATGCAACAATGCGATATTCACCACTCGAACCGCAAGCCTTCATTAGCAGAAAGAACGCAAGTTGGTGTCGCTGGGCGATTTTCCCAGTTTTGCCTACCGCTATTATTCAAAACACCGAAAATAAAGTATTCAAAACACCGAATCGATTTTGTTCAAAACACCGAAAATGGTTGGTTGTTACTCTATTTGCAAATAACGATTTTCCGCTCAATGTAGTTAGTCGGAACTAGTCAAAAAGTTGGCCCTTCTGCGTGGAAAGCGGCCTTCCATAATGCTGGCTGTGGATGGCCCTTTGCAGATCGCGCACGCTCCAGCCTGAGGCAAGGGCTCCCTTTTCATAGTAAGGACGCGCGATGTCGCTATCGACGTGGATGAGCAATCGATAATGCGTCCATGATAAATAAGATTTTGGAATCGCTGAGTCGAAAATCTTCTGGAAATAACGGTAGAAGCGAACGTAAGAATAAAGGCTCGATTGATCAAATCCGCTTCCGTATTTTTTGGTCAAAAACGCCGACAGGTTCTTGATTATCTACTTTCCATAATCGTTTGCCCTCGTCGATAGGATCTCCTCGTCGATTCGTTTGCCGATAAGATGATTCCTATGCAACAATGCGATATTCACCACTCGGCGTTAGTTTTCGACCAGGCTTCTAGCCGTCTTTCTTTGTGATGAGGACCGTGTAATGGCGAGTTGCGCGCTTGACGATCGCGTTGGCTACGACGCCATCGCCTGAGAGCATCTCGGCCCAGCCATCCTGTTGAACGCCACTGCTTCTTCTAACCGAAACGCCAAATTATTTGGACAAAGAACGGGATCATTTTTTCTCCAAATATAGCTGGAAGTATTCTAAGAAGCGATACGCCAAAGAAGTCGGGTTGCCTAGTCCGTTCGCCTTTTCTAGTTTCTTTCCGAATTTGATCGCTTTATCGATCTTTCCTCCAGCAGCAATCATCGTCGAATGGATGCCTTGGAGGTTCTTGGCGTAAGTCCAGTCGGGTATCGTTTTCCTGACGTTGGCCTCAATCCTCTTTGCATAGGTCTTCCTGCTTCCTGCGGAAGTCTCGTAATTGAAATAGAGCAATAGGAGAAGCTCGAAGCACTCGTTGCTTGGCAAGGCGTGCCACGCAATCCCGTCTTTGTCGCAGGGGACGCCTTCGTCATTGGTGGAAGTGTTCTTTTTGACAATCATTTCATAGGCTTCTTTGTAATGGCTTAGAGGAAACGAATCTTTGTCGAAGAAGACCCATACGTGGTCTATGGCTTCCCCGTTATTACGCCGCTCATCGACATCTTTCAACGCATGCTTCGCCAACGATTTGGTATTCAGCGACTTGCCGTTTCCAACTGATACCAGCTCTATGTCGTTTGGTCTTACCTTGTATTTGCTGGCGATGCATTCCTTGATGTTCTGAACGTAGTAAGGCTCCGTTTTGGTTCCTTCCGCATATACGAGGTGGCGGCCGAAATTCCGCAGCTGATCCGGAAGGCCCCTTCTTCCTTTTGGCCCGAAAGAACTACTCATTCCAGCTAAGCCCTTTCTCAATGAAGGGATCTGCCCCGT
>CACYCS010000168.1 GCA_902773005.1 uncultured Erysipelotrichaceae bacterium | reverse complement strand
CCGATCGGCAGCTTCTTGTTCCTTGGCCCGACAGGCGTTGGCAAAACGGAGGTCTGCAAGGCTTTGGCCGAGTCGCTATTCGACAACGAGTCCAATATCATTCGAATCGACATGTCGGAGTATATGGAGAAATTCTCAGTATCGCGTTTGGTCGGTGCCCCTCCGGGATATGTCGGCTACGAAGAGGGCGGGCAGCTCACGGAGAAAGTCAGGCGGAACCCTTACTCTATCGTTCTATTCGACGAAATCGAGAAAGCGAACCCCGAGGTATTCAACCTCCTTCTCCAGGTGCTCGACGAAGGGCGTTTGACCGATAGCCAAGGACGTCTCGTCGATTTCAAGAACACCGTCATCATCATGACCTCGAACCTTGGTTCCGAATACCTGCTCGACGGCAACAAGGGACCGGTTGAGGCGCTGCTACAGCAAACGTTCAAGCCGGAATTCCTAAACCGCATCGATGAGATCGTCTACTTCAACCCCCTCGGGAAAGAAGTGCAGGTCAAGATCGTGGACAAGATGCTCAAAGAACTTGGCGATCGTTTGGCGAGCCAATACTATGTCGTGGAGTTCGGCGATGCCTTGAAGCAATGGATCATCGATAGCGCCTATACCCCAGAGTATGGTGCGCGACCTCTAAAGAGATTCATCCAGGACAAGGTGGAAACGACCCTTGCGACATCGATCATTCGCGGCGACATCGAGGTGGAACGCCCCTATGTCTGCGATTACGATGGCGCGGGCATCAAAATATTCCAAAAATAATAAAAACGTTCGACCCATGTATCGAAATTCGTGGGTTCGAACGTTTTTGTTTACTTCAGAAGGTCTTCGTTTTCCTTCATCCAATCGTCGATGACGTAGGGTGCGGAAGAGATATAGGCGGCTGCGATGGCGAATCCTTTCTTGATGGTGGCGTTCGGCGCTTCCGCGGCGATTTCCTCAAGGGAGTACATGAACATCTGTCCGCCATGGGTGACGAAGGGGATGATCGTGCGTCCGGCGGTGTCATGGTCGCGGAGGAATGATTTGACCGGAGCGGGAATGGTGCCCCACCAGTTCGGATACCCCAAGAAGATCATGTCATAGAGCTCGTAGTTGTTCGGGCCGTCATCGATAAGTGGCAACGCGCCGTCTTCTTTTTCCTGCTTGGCGCGTGCGTTGCAGCTGTCATAGTCATAAGGGTAGGGGACAAGTGTGTCGATTTCGAAGAGATTCGGCTTGTAACCCATCTCCTCAAGCTTCTTCGCGAGCGCTTTGGAAGCCTTGGCAGTGTTGCCTTCGCTTCCGATGTCAACGATATCACCGTCGACAAGGTTCTCTCCGCCGTGGGAGAAGTAAGCAATCAGTATTTTGTGTTCTTTCATCTGAATTTCCTCAAAGGATATTTTATAGCCCGCAAGGAATACAAGGTAGCGAAATCGGCGCGACTGGAACATTTTCCTTGAAAACAGATGCACGCCCCAACTCGTTTTGGTTTTTCTGACGTTGTAAGGCTGACTCTCGGCAGCCGAAATACCCGTTCAAAAAGCGAGCCCGAAGAAATAATTTATAATTTTTTCTTCATGTCAAATCGCTTTTGTCGGACAATATAAACACATGGTCACTGAGAAACTGTTAGAAGAAGGGAGGCCTTCCCGAAATAAGGCCGGCATTCCCGTATGGGGAACGATCGGCTTGGTTTTGATGCTAATTGGCGTATCGACGTTTTTCCTTGTCGAGCACGTTCCAGCGTTCCGCGATATCACCGATCTTTTCGTCATAGATATTCATATCAATGCCGACTGGGGATTCACCATGACACTCACCGAAATAATCGTGAACCAAGGCTGGGCGTTATTTGGATTCCTGGGAGGATTGATCTTGCTGATCCTGCTTGGGGTGATGAAGCATAGAAAAGGCGGATACACGGTTTTGCTCGTGCTTGCGATCTTAACGCTAGTGGCAGCGATTCTCATCGTCTTGTACCTTGCCTTCCTCACTTACCCTTTGCGTGGCATCGTGACGGATCAGGTTAACGGAATCATTGTATTGGTGCTCAAAATTGACCTTTGGGTCTTCTACGGGCTTATGGCATTGGTCGGCGTATTGTCTTGGTTCGATCATCTCTTCCATGGCAAATACGCGCCAATATATGAGCGATTCAAAGAACGTGCGAAAAAGTATTCGGGTGAAGCGAGGTCGAGGTATAAGAGGACGTTCAGGAAACTTTGGACGAAGCGTCGCTACCCCGAGATGATCCTCATGCTTTATGAGGACAACGAGGAAAGCGGGCTGAACTCCCCAATGGATTACGCCACCTTTACCTTCGTGAAGAACGATATCGTCAATTCCTATGGAAAGGCCAAGGAAGAAGAACTTAAGTTCTTGTACTATTCCGGGCAGTATGATGCCCTTCGCGACGACCGGAAAGCGATTGATGACGCGCTGAAAAACGGAAAGAAGGAGAAAGCGCAGAAGCCGAAATCCAAGAAGGTTAAAGTCCGCGATTCGCGCGGGCGTGAAAAAGAAGTCGATATTGTCGTGGTGGATAAAGATCAGCCGTTCGACAAAGCGACCATGCGACTCATCAAGAAAGGTGAGCGTCAAGCGAAAAAAGAGCGTCGCCGCTAAATTGCGGTGGCGCTCTTTAGCTAATTGACGAGGGATGTGTATCGATTATTCCTCAAGCAAGGCCTTGAGATCGCTCACAAGTTCCTCCATTCGACGAATCACGGCAAGATACGGTTCTTTGGTCGTGAGATCAACTCCAGCTGCCTTCACTTGGCTGACTGGATAATCGCTTCCGCCAGAGCGGAGGAGGTTCAGATATTGGTTGAATGCGCCCTCTTCCTTCGCTTTCACGCGCTCATAGATGAGCATTGAGGAAGTGAATGAGGTTGCGTACTGATACACGTAGAAAGGCGTGTAGAAGAGGTGCGGGATATAGGCCCATACAAGGGGTTTGACTTCTTCTTCGGCGATGTCGATTCCAAAGTATGTCTTGTAGAGCTCAATCATCTTCGCAGACAGGACTTCATAATTGATCGGCTGACCCGCTTCGGCAAGTTTCGCGATTTCATATTCGTATTGTCCGAAGAGGGTTTGGCGATAGAAGGTGGAGCAGATTTCGTCGATGGATTTCTGGAGGAGGAAGATCTTGTCCTGCTTGGAGAGAGTTCCGGAGTTCAAAAGATAGTCGAGAAGATTATGCTCGTTGAAAGTGGATGCGATCTCCGCGACGAAGATCGTGTAGTTCTGTTTTAATGTCGGCTGGGCTTCCTCAGCATAAAGCGTGTGGATCGAATGGCCAGATTCGTGGGCCAAGGTGAAGCAATCGTCAAGCTCGCCGTTGAAGTTCAAAAGGATGTAGGGATGGAAGTCCTCACCACCATTGGAGTAGGCGCCGCTACGCTTGCCCTCGGCAGGGTAAACGTCCACGAATCCTTCCCTAAGTACTTCGTGGGCTTTGTCCTGGAAGTCCTGCGGGAAAGCCGCAATGGAATCCCAGAAGAGTTGCTTCGCTTCGTCATAGGTATATTTCTTTTCCGATTTGGCGAGCTGAATGAAGCGATCGTAGGAGCGATGCTTCTCCAGTCCGAGGTATTTTCTGCGGATTTCGTAGTACTCTTGCAGGGGTTTTGCGTTTTGGCTCGCGACTTCCACGAGGTTATGGAAGACCTGTTCAGGGATTGCGCTTCCGTCGAGGTGAAGGTCTAGGATGTCTTTGTATCCACGCGCTCTAACGGATGCGAGCTGGGATTGTAAGCCAAGGTTATAGATCTCTCCGTAGGTTGCCTTATGGGCATCGTAATAGGCGTATAGCGTTTTGAAGATCGTGGCGCGATCCTCGGCTGACTTGGCGTCGGCGACGAGGGAAGACCAGTTTGCCTGGTTCACTTCGACTTCGCGCCCATCGCTCAAAGTGCATTTGGCGACGCCGCGATCAGAGAGGCTAAGCGTTGAGTATAGCTGGCCAGCTTCGCCCAATACGGCGGAATAGGATGAAAGCAGTTTCTCTTTATCGGGCGACAGGACGTGGCTTTGCCCGCGGAATAGCTTTTCGAAGGAGAAAGAGAATTCGTCGAACTCAGGGTTGTCCTTGATGAATGCGTCAACTTTCTCTTTTCCCATGGCAAGGATCTCAGGCTCCTCAAAGCTCACGGCCATTTCGATATCGCGAAGCGCAATCTGAACTTTTGAGAGGTCGCTTGCGTTATTGACGTCTTTCTTGTTGAGGTCGCTCCTCATAGAAGCGAAGTAATAAAGACGCGAGAGGTCCTCGTTCATCTTCTTGCTGAGGCGCAGATATTCCTTGAATTGATCAAGGTCGGAGAGTTTCCCTTGGTAGGAGGCTAATTGCTTCGGATATGCCTTAAATGCTTCGAGAGCCTCAAGAAAAGCTTCTTCCGACTCGAAGAATGTCGACAGATCCCATGATGTTTTATTGCTCATTGGTTCGTTCTTCCTTTCAAACGGACCAATTTTAGCGTGCGTACGCGTAAATACAAACCAAAAGGCTCAACCTCGGCTATTTTCCTATCCGATATGTGGCCTCGATGAAATAACGCCCGATCTCGAATTCAGCCGCCGTCTTCTTCTTTGGGTTTTCGCCGTGCAGCGTGCGGATGAGAAAAATGCGCAGTTCGTTCTTTGGGTCAGTGGACTTTGGACTATAGTCGTCCATGGAATTCTTAAGGAGCGTCATGAGGGCGTTGATGTCGATCTCGCGCATCACATCGGTGATTCCAAATAGAGCCAAAATCCTCTCTGCGTAAAGCAAATACGCATCCACGGGGTCCTTGGTTTTGTTTCCGAAGAGCAACTTGAACTTGTTCCATGCTGGCAAGCCATGGTTCATCATGAGGCGGAAGAATGAGAACGCGACTTCATCGAATCCGTCCTTGGAGAAATAATACTTCTTGCCCCTAAGCATTCCGAAGGCGCGCTTGGTATCAAGATAGCCCATCGCCTTATTCCTCGCGATTGGCTCGGGGGAGAAGTTGAACATGATACCCTGCTTGCCCGAAGGACGTATCACCATTGTGGTTGGCAGTTTTTCGAATTCCACCTTCTGCGGTGCGGGGACGCAATTGAGCGCGACCGCAATCACTTTATCCGCGCCTAGCTCATACGCAAAATCGATGGGCAGGTTGTTCTTCCAACCGCCGTCAGCATATTTTTTCTTGTCGCTCGCTTCGTAAGCCGGGAAAACTGGCCAAGCGGCGCTAGAGCCTAGCACTGCATCGACGAATTGCTCTGAGGTTAGACCATTTACCCGCACCTTATCCTCTTTGAAGGAGGGGTATATGCAACGAACCACGCCATAGGGTTTATCGCTTTTCTCCGGATGGAGCGGTGCGACGTACTCGCGCACCAAGTTATAGTAAGGTTCGACGTCGATCCCTCCGTTTTTTACCGTTGAGCGAATGAACTTCGCGGCGGCAGCGCGGTCTACGTATATCTTTTGGAGGGTGGCTTGGTCGATGTCGACGTTGCTTGCGATGACTTTGGCAATATCGATGGAGCTCCAGATCTCGTTCGCTTTATCAAAAGCGTCCGCGATTACGAAAGCGCCGTTGACCGCTCCAATCGAGCAGCCAGTCACGATATCGAAGCTAAGCCCTTCTTCGCGAAGGTATTTCCACGCTCCGATCTCATACGACCCAAGCGATCCTCCCCCACAAAGTGCCAGTCCTAATTTCATATATAAAAAATAACCCATCATCGCCCTTTTTGGAAGAAGATAGGTCAATTTTTGGAACGTAATTTCGGGGCCAATATCAGAATGACTTGAATCGGGATTCCGATGATGATAATGAACCAAATGTTCTGCGCGGGCTCTGCGAAGAAGGCGAAATGGAAGCAGAAGGAGAGGAGCAAGGTCCATACGAAGCTGCTCGCAAGCGCGATGTTTCCTCTCGTCTTTCCATAGAGGATGCGGATGACGGTCATCGCGACGAATATGGCGCAGGGTACCATCCAGATGAAGGTGGCCCAAGGAAGCGCTGTGCCTAGGAAGAAAGCGGCGAAGAAGATGGACATGGAGATCAAGACGACGACGGTCATCGCCATCGCGATGACGATCGCCTTGTTCAGATTGCCCTTTTTGCTAGCGGCGATGTCAGATACGGCTTCGATCGATTCTTGGGTGTGCTCTTGGACGAGATAATCCATCGTGACGCCGAAAAAAGATGAGAGATCCATCAGGATATCGACAGAAGGCACGGCATAGCCTAATTCCCACTTGGAAATCGACTTGTCGCTGTAGTTGACTTGGCGCGCAAGCTCCTGCTGAGTGAGACCTCTTGCTTTGCGGAGCGAGGCGATGTTTTTGCCTACGACGTTCGCTAGATTGTCCATATACTTATTGTAGGCTCCGAAAAAGGAGAAATCGAGCACGCTTTTTGCAAGACGCGTTCCATTAGATTTTGCATGGCGTTAAGCATACAATATGCCAGCAGGAGAAATCGTCATGTCAGATTTGCGTGTAATCAAGGTCAAGCAAAGCGTTTTGGCCAACAACGACGCGAGGGCCGAAGCCCTTCGCAAAGAATTGAAGGAGAACAAGGTATTCCTCATCAACCTCATGTCCTCTCCAGGCGCGGGCAAAACCACGCTGCTAGTCAACCTTATCAATAGGCTGAAAGACAAGATCCGCATCGGCGTCATCGAGGCGGATATGGATGCGATGGTAGATGCGGAGACCATTGAATCCAAAACCGGAGTGAGGACCATCCAGCTTCATACCTCGGGCGAGTGCCATCTCGATGCCAAAATGACTTCGGAAGCGGTGCGTGAAATCGGGGAAGACAATCTGGATTTGATCATCCTCGAGAACATCGGCAATCTGGTTTGCCCGGCCGAATTCGATACAGGGGCATCGATGAATTTGGTAATTCTCTCGGTACCTGAAGGAGACGACAAGCCACTCAAATATCCGCTTATGTTCCGCAAGGGGCATGCATTCGTTTTCACGAAGATCGATGCAAAATCCGTGTTTGATTTCGATGTCGAACTCGCCGAGAAGAGAATCCGCGATTTGAATCCTGCCGCGAAGTTCTTCCCTTTGTCGGCGAAGACCGGCGAAGGAATGGAAGCGCTCGAAGAATTCATTCTCGCTTCCGTTGCGGAACGCAAATAAACAAAATTTGGCCAAATGGCTGCGCTCCCCTTACGGGGAGCCTTTCATTTTTTCGGAACAAAATGACATTGTAGAAGAAAAATATATCGTGCTAGTTTTTGGCGAATCTCGACAATTGATATCTTACAAAATGCCGATATATGCTAACTTTTATGCACCAATTTAGGCAAAACAAGGCCCATGAAAAGGCTTTTCGAGGAATTTTCGGGGACAAAAATAGAAAAAATGTGCTATAATAAGCACGCATTCCAGCAAAGATATAAATCGCTGAGTGTTTCGAAAAGAAAGGATGTGATCCGATGTTCGAGAAAGGCAGCTACATTTTCCATCTAAGATGCGGTATTTGCCGCGTCGATGACATCTCTGCCTTGGCGGGCAGCACATCCCAAGATCTTTATTATGTGCTGCAGCCTCTATATGGCGATTCCAAAAACAGCATCGTTCGCGTCCCCGTCGCCAATGCCGCCTCGCTTCGAAAGGCGATGAGCAAGGCAGAAGTGGAGGAAGCGCTCAAACTCTTCCCATCCTTCAAGAAAGATCTCTACATCACCGATTCCAAAGCAAGGAAAGTTGCTTACGAGACGGCCCTCGTCGGAGGGGACATCGTTCAAATGGCTCCGCTGCTTGCTGGCGCAAAACAAAGGAAGCTTCGCGATGGCCACCTCAATTCGATGGACGGCCAATTCGTCTCCAAGGCCGAGCCTATCATCTATGGCGTGATTGCCACTGGCCTTGGCCTCCCTTACGAAGAAGTCGGTGACTACATCGAAAAGCGCTTCGGCTGATATCATTCAAACATCAACTGCGTCCTCTGCTGAGGGCGCTTTTGAATAAAGAAAACCACCTCAGCGAGGTGGCGAATTTCGAATGGATTTGATTAGGCCTTGAGGTTCGAATAGGCACCGAACAACGCAAGCACAGCGCCGAGATATCCGAACACCATCGTGAGGATCAAGCCAATGCCGAGGGTGATGTCTTCGGGAATGGAGACCGACATGAGATCTTTGTTGGTCGCGACGTACATCGAAGGAGCGAAGGCGAATAGGGTAGCACCAGCGGCGAGAAGCACGAGGGTGAGACCGAAGCCGATCATTCCGGCTTTTCCAGGAAGGAAGCCTGAGATCAAGGCGGTGACGGCGCCCACGATCAGAAGGACGAATCCGACGATCAAGCCGGGGATTGGACGATAGCCCATGGTGGAACTACCGAACATGATGGTGAATACGCTGCCGCGAACGGACTCGAGTTCTTTGTCGGGACCAAACCCAGTGGAGAACATTACGAAGATCGCAACAATCGCCATAATTGCGGCGCCGATTGCGATGATGACATTCGATTTTTTAATCATACAGAAACCTACCAGCGATAAATATACCCTTACCTAAGGTAATGAGCAACAAAGAGAATACCGCGTTTTTAACAAAAACGGAAGAAAACATTCAGCGAATTTGTCTCGAACCCTTTTATATGGCTCAAAAATAATACATAATTTCACTATGAAGAAACGCATCATGCCTGTTTTGCTTGCCCCGCTTAGTGTCGCGGTGCTTTCTGCCTGCGGTAGCGGTGGCGACACTAGTCGCAAGGGAAACATCGAAGACTATGTGGTCGTCAATTTCTATACGGATTACGTCGGAATCGACTATGCCCATCCCGATGCAAGCCAAGCCAAGTATCTTGGAAAGTGCTACTTGCTCAAATCAGACGAGAAAGATGTGCGTGCCACCCTTCGCGATGTTGAGAAGGAAGACGGGGAAGCCATCGATTATCGCGCGTCCCTCAGAACGCCGACGGAAGGCAAGCATTACGCGTTCGATGGTTGGAGTGGCGTCTATTCGGACGGCACGGCAATCGATTCATCGAACATTAGTCACGATTTCGATTCGTGCAACCTATTCGCCCATTTCGAATTAATGGTCAATTTCTACGATATCGAAATCGTGGTTCAGGGCAGCAACACCAAATTCTCCGTCGAGCATGGCACCAAGTTCAGCGAAGCGTACCCAGACTATGCTTCTGCCGCCTATCAAGGCGCTCAGTATTATGAGGACTATTCGCTTAGCGGATATACGGTTACCGTTGATTCCGTTGACACCGTGTATTCGATTTCGAATATCGCAGACTATGAAATCAAATCCGATGCGACGTTCACGGCGGACTTTGCCAAAACGACCGCGCACTACTCCGTGACGATCGAAGATGAAGTCGGAACGACCCTCAGCGTGGAATCCGTCCTTTATGACGAGGAACTCACTTACGTTCCCGCTGCGCCCGCAGGATATGTCTTTTCTAGATACGAGGGCACCTATCCCTCAGACGAAGGGACGCCGAAAGCGGTTGCTGGACGCTCGGTTGACGTGAAGCATATTCGCTATAACTGCACGCTAGTGGCTCACTTCGCGAAAGAGAACATCACCGTTACGTTCCGCAACGAGGACGATACCGCGGATGTCGCAACCCTCTCCATCCCCGAAGGCTCTTCGATAGAAGCGCCGTCTTTCCAAGCTTCATCCGGGAATGTTTTCACCGGGGATTGGTACACAAGCCCAACCGATACGTCTTTGGAGCCATTCGATTTATCGAACATCACCTCAAGCGTGACTTTGTATCCACGTGTATTGCCCAAAGAGGTTTCATATTCCGACGGGGCCAATTCGTTCCTCTATCGCTATGACCACATGTATCACGGCTATGGGCTATGGGATTTCGATACGACGGCCGGCTCTGTCGATCTCGATGCGTCATCGTTCTTCGGCCCTTCGACTTTCGCCGATCCCCGATACGGATTCGTGTCGATCTGCGATTTGGACGAGGACAACGATGGCGCGAACCGCAAGATCCATTCGATCTCATTGCCAACCGCCACAAAAGCGATTTACGCCGACTCGATGATGGCGTTAGAGATCGCTGAACTTGACCTAACCGCATGCACGTCCCTCACGGATATCCAATTCCACGCTTTCAGAAGATGCCTTTCGATGACTGACTTGAAACTCCCTTCGAGCTTAGTTAACGTCGGAACGAAAATCGCGGAAGGCAACTCTTCCCTATCGACTTTTAGCCTTGCCATGACTGAGCAAGAGAAGAACAACCGCAATTTCGAAGCGGATTGGGATTATGTTTCGGATACCTGGAACGCTTCTCACTCAGTCACGTTCGCTTGATTCGCTCTCTTTTTCTTGTAGATCGTTAGCGCGATTGCCGGGATGATCGCTAGAAGCGCAGCCGAGATCGTGACGATGAACATCCACTTATCGGGTTTGTCCACCAGCTGGCCAAACTCGTTTTCATATGTAGAACGGAATGCGAAGTTCGAGAGATTGCTGCCGATGGCCATCGGGAGCAAAACGCAGAAAACCATGCGCACGCCCTGCGTGGATCCGACATCGTTTTCCGGTGTCTGATCGCGAAGCTCCGCGCCAAGTCCAGCGGTTCCAACGAGATATCCCGTCATAAGCAAGACGCCGCTGATGATTGCCCATGGCTTATTCGCTCCACAAAGGAAGAACCCTAACGCCCCGCCAGCCATGACGAACATCGCGGGGAAAATGACTTTCATCTTTCCGATTTTGTCGAGGAACGCGCCAAGCGTGATCACGATCGCTGAGGATACGCCGATGATAATGGCCATCGCGCCAAAGAAATCGCCCTCGACGATTCCTAAACTGGATTGGAAGTAGACGAGGTAATACGGCATGAAAGAATCGACGGCGATATTGAAGCAAAGGAACGTGAGCAGAACCAAATAGAATCCGACGTTGGCTTTGATGGTTTTGGGAAGGAAGCCAACGACGAGCTTCTTAATGTATTTCTCTCCTCTTGCTGGAGCGATCGTGTCTTTGGGAAGCAAGAAAAAGCAAGCGATGCCCACCGCGACCGTCAAGATGCCGACGATCAAGAAGAAGATGAACCACGGGGAAGAGATCCTCAACGCGAATTCCGTCGCGGATTCTCCTTCTTTCGCGGACCCGGGGATCCCAAGGACTCCGCCCAAAACAAACATAATCGCCATGGCAAATAGCGGCATGACCGAAATCACGGATTCGACGAACGGACGATTCTTCTCGTTGGTTCTATCGGTGACGAACGCATTGAACGCCGCGTCATTCGCGGTCGACCCAAAAAAGGTCATCATGCAGTCGACGATCACGTTCATGATTCCGACGATGAAGAACGCTTTGGCGTAATCGTTTCCGGCAAGCGGGAGCATATTCGTGAGGGACATGACGCCGAATAAGGCCACCATGACACCCCAAATGACGTATCCGAGCGAGATGAATAGCTTTCGCTTTCCAAGCTTGTCCGAAAGCGCCCCCATGAAGAATGTTGTCGCGGTTGCGACAATCGCAGAAGCGGTGGTCATCCATGTGATGTGCTTGGCGTCGCCAGTCTGCGAGAAGACCCACAAATTGATGTATTGATTCTCGATTGCCCATGCGAGCTGGCCGACCAACCCGACGAGGATGATAGCGGCCCAAAGCCTTGGGCCCAGTTTTTTGTTCTCCATTATTCGCGCTCCCCAAATACGACCATATTCTATCCCACGCGATGAATAAACGTCATGATTTCTTACTGGATGAGCGCGTATAATGGAACTATAAAAAGCAACATAGAGTATCGGAGGATTCAATCCATGCCGTCATTCGTTGTCAGTTGGTCCAGCATCGTCACGCCCTTTTGGGTCCTTTTGGGGCTGTTCGTCGCTTCATCGGCGGTTCACCTTGTTTTCTGCTTCCGCGAGATGGAAAAGATGCGCAGGGTCACCAAGATTCTCCCGCTACTATTCCTATCGATTGCGTTCGTTATCCAATTTCCAAACGAATGGGCCTTATGGGCAGCGCTATTTTCAGGGATGCTAGGAGACTTCTTTTTGCTTTGGAAGAAGAAGCAGGGCATATTCTTCCTCGTTGGAGTCGCCTTTTTCTTCGCGTGTCATCTGTTTGCCTTGGCGGAATACGTTTTCCTCACCTATCCAATGCAAATGGGCTTCTATGTTGCTTATTGGATATACGTAGGCGTGTTTGTTTTGGGCATGGGCTATTTCTGTTTCCGCATCGTGAAAAAGAGAAGCCTCATCGGGCCGCTCACCTTCTATTTCGCCGTGCTCACGGGCAACTTGCTGATGTCGATCTTTGCCGCGACGCAATTTTCTTCGAGTATGCTTTGGATCGCGGTGGTGGGCGAAGCGCTGTTCCTGCTTTCCGATATCATCCTTGGCATGACGATGTTTGGCAAGGACGTCAAAAGGCGCGACTTTTACATCATGGTCACCTATCTTCTAGCCCAATTGCTGATTGCCACCGGCATGGGCCTATCGTTACTAATTAGCTGATTGCGAGGAATATCTCAAGTTTGCGAATCGCTTTCGCCCTGTGCGAGATCTTGTTTTTGATTTCCTCTGGAGTCACGCCTAGGTCCGCGTCGATTTCGCTCGCGTGGAATAGCGGGTCATATCCAAACCCGTTGCTGCCCACGCTTGAAGGAAGGATAAAACCAGGGCATTCCCCTTCGAAATAGAGGGGTTTTGCGTCTTTTTTCTCAAGATAGCAGATGCAGCAGACGAATTGGGCGGAGCGATCTTCCTTGCCTTCTAACCTGCGGTTGATCTCGGCATAGGCTTCAGGATAGCCGCCGCAATCCTTGGCGAACCGACTGCTAAAAAGTCCAGGGAAGCGGTCAAGCGCGTTGACCTCCAAGCCCGAGTCGTCAGCGATGACTGGCATGTTCACGGCTTCGGATAAGGCCCTTGCTTTGATGAAGCTATTCTCGCGGTAATTCGTTCCCGTTTCCTCGGGATCAATGTCTAGGCCTAGGTCAGACGGGCAATAGATGACGAACCCCATCGGTGCGAGGATCTCGCGGTATTCGCGGAGTTTGCCTTTGTTACTGGTTGCCAAGCAGATTTCTTTGTTCATAGGTTACTCGGGAAATATACCATAAAGGAGAAGGACTTGGGAAAAGAAAACCTCGACAGAAGTCGAGGGGACTATCGATGGAGCAGGTGACGGGAATCGGACCCGCGTATTCAGCTTGGAAGGCTGATGTTCTACCATTGAACTACACCTGCGTTGCAGGGGATTGCCACCGTGCGGGCATAAATATACCACATGGCGAAACCCCCTAACAAGGGGCAATTGATTTAGCCGAGCCTGAAATTAGGCCTTGATGAGGCGAAGGATCGCGGGTTTCGCCGCATAGCCGACGTTGGAATCGACCTTGACGCCCTTCTCGAAATAGATGAGGGTCGGAATTGCGGAGATGCCGAATTGGGCGGCGGCTTCCGGGACTTCGTCGACATCGACCTTGAGGACTTTGACCTCGGGATGCTCTTCGGCGATCTGCTCGATGATCGGGGCGAGCATCTTGCAGGGGCCGCACCAGGTGGCGAAGAAATCAACCAAGACGCGATCGCCGGCGACTTCAGCATCGAATTGGGCTTTGCTAGTGATGATGGTTTCCATGAATTGGACCTCCTTGGGTTCAGTAACCGAATGATACACGGAAAATGACGAATATCAAAACAAGATGCACCACGAAGAACAAATACGAGAACACGCGGAAGGGCTTGGAGTCATATCCGCGCTTCCCGTTATATAGGAGCAAGAATGGAATCGCTAGAAGCGACCATGCCTGAAATAAAGACATATTGAAGGGGTCGAACGGAGACCTCGTCGCGGTCCTGCCGATGAAGCTTATGCCCCAAAGGGCCGCGTTCACCGCGAATAGGATGACCGCGTTGAACGCGTTGATCACGCCGCGCCCTTGGCCGGATTCCTCGAACACCTCACGGGAGACGCCCATGTCGTTCAAAGTATTCTTGGTCAAGAAATAAATCACGTTCGGCGCATAGAAGAAGCCAAGCGCCGCCACTAGACCAAAGATGCTGTAGTCGCAACGGTAAAGCCTCGGTAACCAGACGACGGTCAAATCGTTCGCGTGCTCATACACATCCAGGACGTAGCAAAGAATCACGTATGAGGCTGGGATAAGAGCAAGCAATTTCAAGCGGCCCTTCTCTTTCAACAGCCAAAGCGTCGCTCCGACGAAGAGGAGGTCGGTAAACGGGTTCGAGAACGTCCCGATTCCGAATTTGTTTCCTAGCGCAAACGCATCGATCGTTTGAGCGAGCATCATCGGCGCCCAAATGAGCGAAATCCTAAGCAGATATTTCTTCGGGTTGCGGGTGTGGCGCATGCCTTCCGCGAGCATGAAAATGAACAAGGGGAAAGCGATTCTGCCAAGAATCCGGCAGACCCGTGCAGCGGTTTGCATGCCATCGTTGCCAAATCCATAGCTCTCCAAAAACACGCCCACGTGGTCCACAACCATGAAAATCATGGCGATGACCTTGAGCCAGAAAGAGGATAGAATCTGATAGTTGCGCTCACGATGCATGGCTTGAAATCTCCAAGTAGTTCTGGACGACGGATACGACGTTATTGATCATGTGGGCGGTATAGCTCGCGGCAAACCCGCCTCTAGCATAGAGGAAGCTGAAAGCGAATCCGGAGAAAAGGTAACTCGGAAGGGTAATCAGTTCGCGTTCAAGCGCCGCGGGATCGCCAAAGGCGCCGAAGTCGAAGTGGATGAGCGCGAACACGATCGTCCCAACCACGTAACCTAGCGCCTTGCCTAGCCTTGAGGCGAGGCCGAATAGACCGACGCGATAGCCAAGCTCCTCGGTGAAGGGGCCGATGATTCCGAATACGATGATGCAAACCGCGGGGTTAAACATGATCATGAGGTTGAGCAGACTTTGGTTCTCGTTCGTTGACTCGGGCATTGGCCTTCCAAGCGCCGAATAGATGGCACTAAGCGAGAGGTTGTACAAAACCGTGAACGCGAGAATCGCCAGGAACCCTCCAACGCCCCAAACATAGGGCTTCCAGTGGGCAAAGCTCTTGAGCAATGGCTTCCAATCGAAGAAGAGCAATGCGGCCATCGCGACGAATAGGACGATATAGGCCGGTATGTCGGTCCAAAATAGCCCTTCAGCGCTTCTTAGATAAGCGGTAAGGTCTTCTGTGGCAGCGCCTGGGTGCGAACTTAGATAGGTAGCTCCTGCAATCGCGCCCGAGATTTGAACAAGCAAGAACAGCCCGACGAGCGAAAGAAGGACGAATCCCATCTGCTTGAGCGGGTGAATGTGAAGCATGTGATCGAAAAAGGACGCACCCCTGTCATCGTTTCGCCTTCCGCAATGCGGACAGGCGCTATGAGTTTTATCGTACTCATACCCACAATCTGGGCAGCGTTGCTTTCCGAAGTAGATTTTCATGCTGCGCTATTTTATAACGCGATTCGGTTTTTGAACATTATTAAGCGCTCAGCTGGATAAAGCGTGCCTTTTTTGCACGCCAAAAGCGTTTCCGTATCGGCGTCAGCTTTTGCGACCCGATTTCGAATCCGATGGGGGCATGTATTCATTTTTGATGGTATCCAATCTAGCAATTTTTGCATTTCTCTTGCCCTTTAAGTCTAGTTGCAGGCGTTCGTTAGGTTGCGCGCTTGGGCAAAACGCGCGATAATGAGATACCATGAAAAACATCCCATTGCCCCTGTTTCTAGATTCTGCCGACCTTCAGAGAATCCTCGACATCCTGAACATCGTCTGGATATCTCTCTTCATCGGAGTGCTTGTCATTTTGGTGCTCCTATTCCTTCGCGGACTTCTCCGCGGATGGAAATACGGAACATATCGCATTGTGTTCATGGGCATCCTGATCACGGTCGCCCTTTTGATCATCGGCCCAGTGTCGAACGGCCTCGGGAATATGGATGTCTCCGGATTCAACATCCCCGCCATCCATATGGACCTAGGGGATGGGAAAACGGTGGATGCCACTTGGTCAACGCCTCTTGCGACCCTGACCGATATGTTCGAGCAGCTATTGAAGGCTAGTGGCGTCACTTCCGGTGGCAACGCCGCGTTCAATTACGCCTTCGCCCTTGCCCTAAGCGTCGTCAAGCTCGTCCTGATCTTCGTGTTCGCGCTGATCATTTCAACCTTGGGCGTGTTCCTCTGCTGGCTATTCTGGATATTGATCTTCCGCCGCATATTCATCCCGAAGGATAAGCGCAAGATCAAGAAGCTTAGAATCATCTCCGCGTTTGAGGAATTCATCATCGGCGGGGTGCTGCTTGCGATGTTCCTGGTCCCGTTCACCGGTGTTGCTAACGCCCTAGCAAATCACGCGAAGTTCTCCAAAGAGCAGGCCGAGAAGAACGAGACCGCTCAGATGGTTTACGCAGTGGTGGACTCCTATGAGAATTCGGTCTTCTCCAAAGTCTTCTTCTCCTGGACCAAATTCAACGGGGAGGACAGTTTGGATACGCGTCTCGCCTCGTTCTTGACTCACGTCGATTACGAAGGCGCCTCCACCGATTTCATCCACGAGCTAAGCGCGATCGCTGACGTTGGCTCGTCTCTTATCGAAGATGGCCTTCTTGAAGCTTTGGGCGATAACGCGTTCCAGTGGGCTTTGATCCTTGGCTCCTCCATGGTGCCCAACCTGCTTGACAATCTTCTCGCAACCGACCTCGTCAAGACGGTGCTGCCGGTTGGAATGGAACTCGCGATCCACCTCGATTCCGTCAAAGACGTTTTGGGCGAGGATACCGTGAATTGGCTTTCCGACAATAGCGTCAAGTGGACGGATGAGCTCGGCAACGTCGCAAAGCTCTACCGCAAGCTCCTCGAAGCCGATGTATTCGATTGCTTGGTCCCGGACATCTATACCCAAACCCCGGTCTTCAATCTGCGAGACCTCTATAAGCTCTTTGATGAAAGCGGCGACCAGAACGCCTTCCATGAGGCGATGTCGATCGCCGATTCCGCGGTTGTGAATCACTTGCTGGCCGGCTTAGTCCATACCCTTGCCTCGAAAAACGAGCAGGCGAAAGACGATGACCCCGGCACGCTTCAGCTCATTGACTTCCTGCCTGTCGATTCTTCAGGCGCCCCCGATTATTCGAAGATGGCGAACCTCAGTTGGTTCTCGGAACTCGGCATCGTCTATGACACCCTCTACAAGATGGTCGGCATCTCGAAGTCCGAGATGAAAGAGATATTCGACGAGCTTCCAAGCGACTTAGGCGCCCCTAAGTCCAAGCGTCTTCTCGCAGAGACCTCCGAGAATGGCTCTTCGTTCTTAAGCCAAGCCTTCACCGACAAGCTCACGTCTTTTGCGATTGACCACGCTGCGGAATTGGTCGATTGCTTGGTAGGCGAGCGCGATGCGAATGGCCATCCCATCCAAATCGACGCCGAGACCGGAATCTCGACTGGGAACACCAAGAACTTCCTCGATAGCGCATTGATCTACAATGCCTTGCCTTCTTTGGTCCCGTTCCTCGGCGCATCGCTAACTAACGCTGGGCTAACCGCGGATCTAAGCGAAGCCCAGGCCGAATTGATCGATACTTCCGCCCATAATCTCCGTTACAACTTCAAACAGGAGTTTGGCGCGATGTTCGATTTCATCGTCAAGATGACTGAAACCGAAGCCGGTAAGGCATTCCTCAAGAACATGGATAGCCTCGCGGGCATCGAATTCGACCCCGATGGCAAATTGCATTCGATGTCTTCCGAACTTGTGAAAACGCTTCAGGCCTCGCTATATGAGATTGATGATTCCGCGGTGCTTTCCTGCGCCGTTCCCCAAATCTCCGAGAAGCTCATTAACGATGCGGTGGACCTTAGCTCCTTCTTCGAACTCAAACCGGATTTCTATTGTGACAACTTTGGACGAGAGTTAGGCAATCTCCTCGATATCGTGATCGATTGCCCACACGTCCTTCGCAATTTCGCCGGTCTTTCTGGCGGCAACCTGTCCCTTGATACCGTGACCGACATCGTGATTGAGGACCAAGATGAATTCTCCATCATGCTTGAAACCATTGCCGAATCCGCGATCTTCAACCCGATCGACCCGAATGATGGCAAAGCGAACAAGAACTTCTGCAGCTTGCTGAACAACGTCTTTAGCCAGGTGTCTGCGGATATGGACGAATTAACTCCCGAGGATCTTGATGGCGTGAAGCTCGTTAGCGACCGCGACGCATCGGGCGATATCACCGTCAAAGGCGAATGCGCCCGCATCGTCGACGTATTGGCCGTCATCGCTTCTAGCGGCGTCTTGTCTGAGATAAGCGGTTCCTCTAGTTCTGACGTAGGCAAGCTCCTCAAGAAGATCGATATCCCTGCGACCTTCAACGCAATCGGAGCCTCGGTTGTATTCGCGAAGCTTGGCGGAAGCCTATTCGATTCCTTCTTCTCTGACGTCATCGGCGCGAGCGAATTGGGATTAGGGCAAAAGGTAAGTTTCCGCAACGTCAATACCAAGGAAGAGTGGGAGAACGAAGCCGATGGCGTTGGCGCGATCGTCGAGATCGCATCCAATGGCCTTGACCTCGCTAACATCGACTTCTTCAAAGACGCCGCGACATTCGGACCGATGCTTGAAGCGCTATCGAAATCCGGGATGTTCCTCTATCACGATTCCGCGACAGATGCCGATGAATATTGCTTCCCCGAATATCTTTACAACAAGCTGATCAATTCCGTTAGTGGCGATAACCTCGCCTATTTCGTCGACGATGGCGTCACCTCCGAACAATTGAATGCAGTGACCACCCTTGCCGCAAAGCGCGACATCACGACCTCGCTATATGACGATATGGTCGTCTCGCTTCCTAGTCGCGAAGACTGGGTTGGCGAAGCGGGGGAGATGAAGAAGATCAACCGCTTCTTGATCGACATCGGTAGACAAGGCGGACTCGAATCCTTCGAGAGCTTCTCCGCCGAATCCATGAATGGGCTGCGCGTTATGCTTGGCGACATCGCGGTCTCCGACGCGTTTGGAAGGACCATCCTCAAAAATGGCCTCAAGAAAGCGATGACCTCGATCAACGCTGGCAGCGAGTTCGATTTCAGCGCCGCCAATACGTCTTATTTCGCAAAGCCTGGGGTAAATGCCGCGATGCGCCTTGCCGAAGTCAATGCGATGATGGATGCGATCGAGGCGATCTACGATCCCTCCTATGGCATGGTAACCGGATCGACCTTCGATTCCTCGAAGATGAACCTAAGTTCCCTTTCGGTCGATTATTTCCTTCGCCCGACATTGGAGGGAATGGCGGAGTCGAAAGTCCTCTCGACCGTGGAAGAAGGATCCGGCAAACTCTCGATCCACGATCAGACCTGCTGCCTATTG
>CACYCS010000167.1 GCA_902773005.1 uncultured Erysipelotrichaceae bacterium | reverse complement strand
ATTATTACGTCGCGAATAAGCTGAAATCGCTCCCATGCGGGCTCGTATGCGTGAAGGGCAATTGCGATTTCATGTCAGACAGGTATGCGTTAAATCACGATTTGCCCATCGACCGAGTGCTTGATCTATATGGCTGGCGCATCCACATGCAACACTATCCATACGCTTGCTCCCTGTTGCCTTATTCGATTTTCCTTTATGGCCATACCCACCGCAAAGAACTAGCTTCGTCTAATGGAGGCATCATCTGCAATCCTGGCTCCTTGAGTTATCCCCGCGATGGGTCAAGGTCTTTTGCCGAGTTGGACCAGAATGGGATCCGACTAATTCTTGCTGAGGACGGAAGCGTCATTTCTGAGATTCCGTTCCTAAACGTCCCTCTAAGCAAATAATAAGTCTTGCAATATGAATAAACGTTCATATAATTGTAGTTGCAAATATGAATGAATGTTCATATAAGAGGCAAGGATATGGCAAAGATTCCAAACGACAAAGTCATCGACAAAATGGAGAACATGCTCAATATCGCGAGCGACTCCACGCGTCTCAAAATCATGTACGCCCTAAGCGAAGGCGAGAAAAACGTGGGCGAAATCGTTCTAGCAGTAGGGGCATCGCAATCGCTCATTTCTCATCAGCTCACCGTATTGCGCAAGGCGAATCTTGTCAGTACCAGAAAGCAGGGGACCAAGGTTTTCTATGCGTTAAGCGACGAACATGTCATGCAGCTATTGAGCGTCGTATTTGAGCACGTCACGGAGTAAAGACGATGGAAGAGGAAGAAAGATCTTTGAAGGACTATATCCTTCTTGGTGTGCGCGTTGCTCTGGCGATTGCGCTTATCATTGTTGGCAAAGTATGGCTTAACGAAGCCAATTTCGATTGGTACGTGAACCTCATCGTCATGGGCGTCGCGTATGCGATCATTTCATATGACGTCTTCATCAAAGCGGCGAAAAACATAGTGCTCGAACATGAGTTTTTCGATGAATGCGGCCTCATGATTCTCGCTAGTTTAGGCGCCTTCGTAATCAGAGTTTTTGGTCCCGACCACAACGAGTATATGGAAGGCGTGCTCGTCATGCTGCTTTATCAGATAGGCGAACTATTCGAAGATTTGGCCGCTGATAAATCTCGCGACGCCATCACCAAAGCAATCGATCTTAGGAAGGAGAAGGCGCGCGTTGTGACCGAGAACGGAATCATTGAAAAGCATGCTGAAGAACTAACTGTAGGCGATGTGATCATGATCGGTGCTGGCATGAAAATTCTTGCCGATGGCGAAATCGTGGAAGGGTCGGGCGAAATCGATGAATCATCGCTAACGGGTGAATTCAATCCTGTTTTTAGGAGCGCTGGCGAATCCGTGAATTCAGGAAGCATTCTGTCTTCGGGAACGATCCAGGTGAAGGTTGCGCGCCCTTATAGCGAGTCCACGGTCGCAAAGCTTTTAGACATGATCGAGAATTCGAGCGAAAAGAAATCGAAATCCACCAGGTTCATCGATAGCTTTTCGAAGATTTACGCACCTGTCGTCACGTTGCTCGCTGTTCTCATTGCTGTTTTGCCTCCGCTTATAATTGGAGCAACCGATGGGGCTATTTGGGCTAGGTGGTTGTATTCCGCCTTGTCGTTCCTAATCGTTTCATGCCCCTGCGCAATCGTCATCTCCGTACCGCTTGCCTATTTCGCTGGGTTAGGCCTAGCATCCAAAAACGGCGTCCTTGTCAAAGGGGCAGAATATTTCGATAAGTTGAATGCTGTGGCCTATGTCGGATTCGATAAGACTGGAACCCTGACCGAAGGCAAGTTCGAGGTCAAAGATGTGGTGGCGTATGGCGTCTCAAAAGAGGAACTTCTCGCTTTTGCCTCCGCCGCTGAATCAAGTTCAACCCACCCAATCGCAAAGGCAATCGTTGCCAAAATCGAAAAGGGCCAACTGAAGAACGCAAAGGATATCGCAGAGGTTCCAGGCAAAGGCGTCAGGGCCGTTGTCGAAGGCAAAACCGTCTTGGTTGGCAAGCATTCATTGCTTCTGGAAAACGATGTAAAAGGCGTTCCAGAAAATATGCTCGGAATCGGCGTTTACGTATCAATTGAGGGAAGTTTTGCAGGGTATATTGAAGTTCAGGATGCTTTGAAGGCCTCCTCAAAATCCACCATCGAGGAGCTCCATCAATTGGGTGTCAAGACCGTATTGCTTTCTGGTGATAAAACGGAGAACGTGGAAAGCATTTCGCAAGAACTTGGGCTCAGCGAACATCACGGTGACCTCCTGCCGGAAGAAAAGCTTTCGTTCATTTCGCAACACGCTAACGCCAAAGAAGGGATGTTCGCGTTCGTGGGTGATGGCATCAATGATGCGCCTTCGCTAAGGCTTGCCGATGTTGGCATCGCGATGGGTGGACTAGGGAGCGACGCAGCTGTGAATAGCGCCGATTGCGTTATCATGAATGATGACCCCCATAAGGTTGTCTCCGTCATGAAGATCGCCAAGAAGACAAAGCATAGGGCGATCTTCAATATCATCTGCTCTCTTTCCGTGAAGGCAATCGTCATGATATTGGCTATCGTTGCTTCTGCCATGGGCACGTGGTCATTGCCACTATTCGTATCCGTTTTCGCGGACACGGGCCTATCGATGCTCATGATTCTCTCGAGTTTATTGCTCGGGATGGGAAAGTCTGACTCGAAGTAAACCAATGCAAAGATGCGTTCCCTCGGGAGCGCATTTTAAGTAAGAAATTTTTAAATGCGCGAAATTTACGCTTGACACGCATGAACGCACACGTGTAATATTACGCTCGCGTGTCACAGCGCAGCGGGAGGGTCCGTGACGAGGACCCATCTACCGCAACATGAATTCTTTAGGAGGAATACCATGAGAAAAAGAATCGTCAAAGTTCTGAAGATGGAACTCCCTGGCGGAGACGCCCATCCGGGACCGAAGCTAGCATCCGCTGGCGTCAACATGGCGAAATTCTGCACCGACTTCAACGCGAAGACCGGTGACAGGAGGGGCCAGATCGTTCCGGTCATCATCACCGCCTACGAAGACAAGTCCTACGACTTCGTCATCAAGACCAGCCCGGTCGCTGGTCTCATCCTCAAAGCTGCCGGAGTTGAGAAGGGCAGCGGCAATGCCAAGACCATCGTCGGCCACATCTCCGACGCTCAGCTCGAGGAAATTGCCAAGTACAAACTTCCTGACCTCAACACCGAGGATCTCGAAGCGGCAAAGAGGATTGTCGCCGGCAGCTGCCGCCAAATGGGCATCGCCGTCGATGCGAAGTAATAGGAGGCCATCGAAATGAGAAAGCACAGCAAAGCTTACAGGGCCGTCCTTGAGAAAGTCGACCTCAGCAAGACCTACCCCCTCGAGGAAGCGGTCAAAGTGGTCAAAGAGACCAACACCACGAAGTTCGATTCGTCCATCGATGTGAACTTCAATCTCAACGTCAATCCGACCCTCGCGGATCAGCTCATCCGTGGCACCATCAGCCTTCCCCATGGCAACGGCAAGACCAAGAAGGTCCTCGTCGTCACCAACACGAAGCTCGAAGATGCCAAGGACTCTGGCGCTGAATACTTCGGCGGGGTTGAGATGCTCGACAAGATTAAGAACGAGAACTGGTTCGACTTCGACATCATCGTCGCTACCCCCGACATGATGGGCGAACTCGGCAAAATGGGCCGTCTCCTCGGCCCCAAAGGCTT
>CACYCS010000166.1 GCA_902773005.1 uncultured Erysipelotrichaceae bacterium | reverse complement strand
TGTCAGAAAGGGCGGGGAATGCTTTGCGGACGTACTCGACGAAAGCCGGGCAGCAGCTCGAAGTGCAGGACCCTTCTTCAGCAAGGTTGCCCGCTTCGTTATAGGCGACCAAGTCAGCGCCAAGAGCGGCCTCCACTACTTCCGCAAAGCCGAGTTTGCGGATTCCGGTGACCACCTGTCCGACTTTCGCGTAATGGAATTGGCTGGAGATCGAGGGGGCAACGATCATGTAGGTCTTAAATTTGGTGTTATTCTCGCTGCCTTTGATGATGTCGATGCACTTGGTGATGAAGGATTTGTCCATGATGGCGCCGAAGGGGCAGGCATAGGAGCACTGTCCGCAGCGGACGCACTTCTCCTCGTCAATCTCGGTGATGCCGTCTTCCCTCGGATGAATCGCGTTGATCTTGCAGGCGAGTTCGCAAGGACGGCGGATATTGGCGATGGCGTTGAACTGGCACGCTTTCATGCACATTCCGCAATTGACGCACTTGGTTTTGTCGATGATGCAGCGGAGGTCTTTGCCGAAAGAGATCGCGCCGACTCGGCAAGCTTGCTCGCAGCGATGCGCCAAGCAGCCGCGGCAAAGGTCGGTTACGGTGATTCCGCCGAAGGGGCACTGGTCACATGCTGCCTCGATGACCTCCAAGAGGTTCGGGTTCTTTTTATCGCCGCCTAAGGCAAGATAGACGCGGTCCTCAACGATTGCCCTTTCCTTGTAGATGCAGCAACGCATCGTGGATTTTGGGCCAGGCGAGATCATTTTGGGGATGGAGTGTCTCTTTTCTTCGAGCGTGCCATCCCAATAGTCTCTGGCAACCTCGCAAAGAACGCGGGACTTCAGCTGCTGAACAACGGTGTCAAACTTGTTTTGGATCACGATTTACCTCCGGCGCACCGCATCAAGCCTTTGGCAAATGCCAAATCTATGGCGGGGATAGATGGAGTATCCTCTTTTATAGCGCCTTTCGTCAACAAATATGTTGTCCTGCCAAGGGGAAACACTAAAAGTCGAATCCGCAATTCTTTTTGTCGAAAGCTTTGACAAGGTCCTCAAGAAACCTCATCTTTATTCCTGACGCCACCTAACGAAAGGAACTGCGCGGCATTACCACTAAACAAATCGTCGTTATCGCCTATGCGGCATATCTTGTTCTATTGTCCTTGATCACTTTTATTGCATATGCCGCGGACAAGAAGAAAGCCAAAAACGACAAATGGAGGACGAAGGAGAAAACCCTGCTGCTTCTATCTTTCTTCGGCGGGGCTTTTGGCGGATATCCCGCGATGCTCATCTTCCGTCACAAAACAAAGGGAGAGCATTGGTACTTCACGTTAATAAACATCCTGGGAATCGCGATTCACGCAGCCCTGCTTCTACTGCTGGCTTTCGTATTTCAATTCTAAGATTTGCACCAAAAATCGATGCACGTCCCCGCTCTTTTTGCTTTTTGCGACTTGGTAATACCATTCTTTTCTAAGCGCGCTTGGGCACTCTGACATCCGGGCGCCGCGAGTTCATCGCTCTAATCGAAGTTTCTTTTTCGCCACCTCAACTAGCGGCGCGAGGAAGTAAGAAACAACCGTGATGACGAGGATTCCAACAATTCCCACAGTCATATGGGTGTTATGGCTTCCCCATAAGCCCACACCACCGCATATGAACATCGCAAAGCCAACGATCGTCCATTGGGCAATGTAGTAGCCGTTCGTGTTCTTGGAGAAGCGAGAAATGAAGGCGTTGAATTTCTTTGCGTTCCTCACTCGCTTCGCTTTATAGAGCAAATTGCAGAGAAATAGAATCCCAAAGCAAATGGCGACATTGGTAATCAAGCAAATCCAATCGAGTCTAGTGCGATTCACGTTGTGGGAGAAAATAGAAAGCGGGCTTCTGCCGTCAACTAGTATTCCCACGCTTATTGCTGCAGCGGCTAATAGCGCCCCGATAACGACGATAACGGCATAGGATCTCGTTACCGCTTTCTCTTCTTTATCGACCAAGCAATAATGGCCGAACGCGTAGCCAATCGCAGGAACGATAAGCCACTGCAATAACGCGAACGTGGAATCACCATTGATATAGATAAAATTGCCGAATAGGTTGTTGACCATAAAGTGGAGGTTTTGGTCCATTACTGGCGACAATAAATTCGCGATCAAAAGCTCATCGATCAGATATAAGGATAAGGAAACCGCCAAAATCGCAATTGGGTTAAGCTTAAGCTTTTTGAAAAGAGCAAAGACAATAAACGTGAGCCCCGCGAAAGCCAAGATGTCGGAGTTGATCATGCCATATCCGATCATGGTCAGCACTTCTATCCGCACATCGTTATTTGGAGAGAAGATGATGCCGATGAATCCGGGAAGAGCGTAGCGAACCGCATTGAAGATGAGCTCCGTGATAAGCAAGAAAAGCCCGCGGAGCAAATAATCTTTTGGGGTGTTTTTGCTGCTGAAGCACATGCTAATGCCCATCACGAGCATAAACATCGGGGCAACGAATGCTGTCATTATGAAGCAAGGGTAATAAAAGGCGTCGTTGAACTGATTGACCAGGAATCCGCCGCAGCTATCCTCTATTCCCCAGAACTCGGTAACGTGGATCAAAGGAAGGCGAATGAGGCACAACACTCTCCCCAGATCAATATCATAGTATCTTCTCTTCATTTCGCCCCAACCTTCTTATCGTTTGTATATTATCCGATTTTAAGAGCGAAGGATAAAGGAGGCGAAGGTTTCAATAACGGAAAACGCGTTAAGTGGATTTACCGCAATGTCAGTTTTTTCTCATCGCCAAAAAACAATCAGCGGTGCCCGTAAATCATGCCCAAAATATGGGACTTCAAATGTATGTGTGCACCACCGCACTTTGCGCAACTATTATTGACTTTAACGGTTTTTAGAAAAATCGTTATAAAATACCCTCGCCAATCAAAGGTAGAATCCAATGGGAAATCTGACTGTAAAGCAAATTACGATCATTGCCTACGCGGCATATCTAGTTCTTCTATCCATCATCGCGTTCATCGCCTATGGCATCGATAAGAAGAAAGCCATCGAAGGTTCGTGGCGTACCAAGGAAAAGACATTGTTGCTCTTGTCGTTTCTAGGCGGGGCGTTTGGCGGATACCCGGCAATGCTTATCTTCCGTCACAAAACAAAAGGCGAGCACTGGTACTTCACGTTCGTCAATCTTCTTGGCATCGCGATTCACGCGGCTCTGATGGTTTTATTGATCTTCGTATTCAAATTTTAATGCGTTACGCTTTGAAAACGTAACGATTCACCAGCACCTTATCGCCCTTCATGGGCCTATCTTGCTCTTCCGTTCCGATGAATATGCCACCGCATTTTTGAATCACTTTATTTGAGCCGATGTTCTCGACCATCGCGTCGATTCTCACCGTATCGTGGCCATTTGTGAAAAGGAAATCAAGCAACTTCATGCAAGCCTCGGTCATGATTCCATGGCCCCACTTGTCTCTTTTAAGCATATATCCGATCACGGGGACCCCATCGAGATATCCCACTACATCGATTCCGCCGATCAGCTCACAAGTATCTTTAAGTTCGATCGCGAAATTGATTCTCTCGGTCTTTTCGTATTGCTCGACCCAAAGAGCAACGATCCCCTTTGTTTCCTCAACGCTTTCATGAGGGTTCCAGGTCATGTATTTCGTGACTTCTGGATCAGATGCCCAGCCATGAAAAAACGGCTCAGCATCATCTAGCCTCCAAGGACGGAGAAGCAATCTTTTCGTTTCGAGTTCTATCTTCATCGTTATCTCTCCAAAGCAAGGAGGACGCTCTTTCGGAATCCCTCGGGATTCTCACTATCGACGAGCAGCATCCTTTAATTCAAATGACGAATGACATTTTGAGATGTTTTTATTCTCCAATATCTTCATTTTTTGTTTAACCCATCCATCATTTGATAGAAAGCATCATCTTTAATGAGGGCGATACCTTTATTTTTATCTCCCATGACCATAAGGGTATCACCTTCTTTAATATTGAACATTTCTCTAGCTTGAACCGGGATTGTTATTTGTCCTTTAGGTCCAACTCTGACGCTCACAATGAATCGATCTTCTTGTATGTTTTTCACAATTTCTCCTTATCTATTTGCCATTATTTTCAAGAACCATTTCCACTTGCTTTATCAGCTCTTCTTTGTTCGGCAAATACAAAGTGTATTTCGAGGCAAATATTTGATTTGATAACCCACCTAATGCATATTCCAAATTCACATTCCCTTTGTCGGTGCAAAGAATGATTCCAATTGGATCATTATCCCCATCATCGTTTATCTCAGCTTTATAGTAATTCAGATACATGTTAATTTGACCGACTGCTTCGGGCATAAAATCGGAATGTTTTAATTCGATGATGACGTATGATTTCAATATTTTGTTATAGAAAACCATATCGGCATAATAATGCTTGTTTTTATAGGTGATTCTTTGCTGTGTGCCCACAAACATGAATCCTTTCCCTAACTCAAGAAGGAATTTTTCTAGTTGCCTTACAAGCGCTTCTTCGATGTCCGATTCCATGATTGGCTTATTCTCTGGCAAACCCAGGAACTCAAACACGTATGGATCTTTGACGATGTCTTCTGGTCTGGTTATTTCGTTGCCTTTAAGAGCGAGTTCTAGGACTTTCTTTTTGTTCGCGTTTCCGTTTGACAAAAGAAGCCTTTCGAATAGCGATGACTGAATTTGTCTTCTCAGCTCCCTCACACTCCACTTAGCGTTGATGCATTCTTTTTCGTAGAAGGACCTTTTGTCTTTATCATTTATAGATAAAAGCTCGCAGTAATGAGTCCAAGTAAGTTGTCCAGTCAGTGATTGGACACTTCTATACGATTGATAAAACGAGATCATGTTATAGATGTTTGATTTTGAAAAGCCACGCCCGAATTTATTTGTCAATTCTTTGGAAATGAATCTAATAGACCTATTTTCATAGGCACTATCGGATTTATGTGCATCTAAATCGTTCGATAAAATTTTACCTATTTCCATATAAGTGGCCAGTAACGTAGTGTTTACCGTAGTCGCCACAAAAGCTCTTGCTTTATTCAGCAATTCTTCTATTTTCAAGAGCAAATTTGAATCAATTAAACTATTCACAGCAATCCCTCCTATTCTGCTTTTCCGCTTAAATCGATGTTTTTAACAAAAAACAGGATTTTCTTCTTCCAAAACCCTGTCAAATTGCGGATGTGGAGCACCCAGCGGGAATCGAACCCGTGTGACCAGCTTGGGAAGCTGGAGTTCTGCCATTGAACTATGGGTGCAGCGCGATTATTAAATCTCATTCGCGCAGGTGAGTCAAGATGATAACGCCCGACTAGCGCGCTCTTTGTGAACGGACAGGTATAAGTTCAGTAGTGCATCGGACATGCCAAAGTTCAGCGATAGATCATTCCCCGCAGCTTTGGGAAAAGG
>CACYCS010000165.1 GCA_902773005.1 uncultured Erysipelotrichaceae bacterium | reverse complement strand
GAGCGCGAAAAAATGTTCGATAGAGCCTTCATTTCCGAGCAGGTGAATTCCTGGTTCGGAGGGGAGTGAGCTTAGCGAATCCAAAAAATGAGCAAGCGCATCTCGCGCAATTGCTCTATAATCCCAAAGTACTGAATTTCAGGAGAAACGAAACAGATGAAAAAGAATATCCTCCTCGCACTTAGCGCCGCCTTATTGGCCCTTGCTTCCTGCGGTGGCAATAATAACGCCAGTTCCACTCCCACGAGCGATGCGTCGACCCCCGCTAGCGTCGAGCTCTCTGCGCCAGGGAAAACCGCCAAAGACACCCTCCTTAGCTGGAACAATTGCGAGGCGCTTACCGCGCTTACGAACTTCGTCGAATCTAGCGACGCCAAAGGCACCAAGACCTATATCCCGAAGGAAGACCGCATCGCCGTCTTCGATATGGATGGCACCCTCTATGGCGAGCTTTTCCCGACTTATCTCGAATACGTGATGTATGAATATCGCGTCCTCGATGATCCAACCTACAAAGACAAGGCGAGCCAAGATGAGATCGATTTCGCGAACGAAATCCGCGCTGGCGTCCATAACAATTCCTATCCTTCTGGCACCGATATGCGCCACGCGAACCTCGCGGCCAAAGCCTATTCCGGGATGAGCCTAAAGGAATTCGATGACTACGCCAAGGCCTTCCTCAAGAAGCCGATCCCGACCTTCAATAACCTCACCTACGGCACCGCCTTCTACCAGCCGATGCGCGAAGTGGTGGATTACCTTAAGGGCAACGATTACCAAGTCTATGTGGTCTCGGGTAGCGACCGCTACCTCTGCCGCGCTTTGTTAGAAGACGGCCTCGGCATCGAGCCAAACCGCGTGATCGGGATGGACGTGAGGCTAAAAGCGACCGGCCAAGGCGATACCGAAGGCGTCAATTACCAATACACCTTGGAGGATGACATCTACCGCACCGATGAGTTGCTTCTGAAGAACCTCAAGTTCAACAAAGTCGCCAACATCGTCCAGGAAATCGGCAAGAAGCCGGTCCTAAGCTTCGGCAATTCCGGCGGAGACCAGGCGATGCACCGCTATACGCTGCAGGACAATGTCTATCCCGCTGAGGCGTTCATGCTCGTCGCGGATGATCTCGTCAGGGACTATTCCTACCTCACCGAAGAGAAAATCACTTCCTTGAACACCCAATGGTCCGATCAGGACTTCAACGTCATCTCGATGAAGAACGACTTCAAGACCATCTACGGGAATAACGTCACCAAAAAAGCCTAAGCATTCGATTGCATAGAAAACCCCGCCTCGAGATTGTGGCGGGGTTTTATGTAGCAAAGTATATATCAATCGTAAATTATGGCTTCAGGCAGGCCCAGGGATGGAAATCAAGGAAAGCGTAGAGGCGAGGCCTGGCTATCCTAATGTCGCCCACGAAATCCGTAATGTGACCCTAGAAAACATTGTGGTTCAGGGGCAAAGGATAAACGCCGATTACGAATCCTTACGCCTTTCCTATGCAGAAGGTATAATCCTTGACGGAAAACATAGGAGGGCACAGCCATGAAAAAACAAACCGCCGGCAGGAAGAACCTAGGGGAGCTTGCCCCGAAGTTCGCCGAGCTCAATGACGACGTCCTTTTTGGCGAAGTCTGGGCCAGAGAAGACAAATTGTCCGCTAGGGACAGGAGCTTGATCACGATCGCGGCCTTATTTAGCGCTGGCCAATTCCCGCAGCTTAAGGCTCATCTTCTTCTCGGCAAGGAGCATGGACTCAAGAAGCAAGAGATCGTCGAGGTGTTCACCCAGCTTGCCTTCTATTGCGGCTGGCCGAAGGCGTGGTCCTCTTTCGCGATGATCGAAGAGGTGTTTGGAAACGAGGAAGAGAACGATAAAGGGCTGACCGATTTGTTCCCGATTGGGGATGAAAACGTCGGCTATGCCAAATATTTCTCCGGCAAATCCTATCTTTATCCGATCTCGACCTCCCAAGTCCCGATGTTTAACGTCACCTTCGAGCCCGGGTGCAGGAACGCCTGGCATATCCATCATGCGGAAGCAGGCGGCGGGCAGATGCTCATTGTTTTGTCTGGTCGCGGCTGGTACCAAGAAGAGGGAAAACCCGCAAGGGCGTTAGCCAAAGGCGATGTCGTCAATATCCCGGCGAACGTCAAGCACTGGCATGGCGCGGCGAAGGATTGCTATTTTCAGCATATCGCGGTCGAAGTCCCGGGTACGAACGGCTCAACCGAGTGGTTCGATATCCTCTCCGACGAGCTTTACGACAAACTCAGATAGTCGCGGAAGTTGCATGCGCTGGGACTTTGTCCCATAATTTGATTCATGAAACAAGAACATTATGATTACCTCATCGTCGGAAGCGGGCTTTCGGGCGCGACGATGGCAAGGCTTTTGATGGATGCCGGAAAATCCGTCTTGGTTATCGAAAAGCGCGGCCACGTCGGCGGGAATATCTATACCCAGGACGTCTCGGGCATCCCGGTCCACGTCTATGGCCCGCACATCTTTCATACCGATGACGAAAGGGCGTGGAAGTTCTTCAACGATTACGCGGATGTCTATCCCTTCGTGAATTCGCCACTAGCCTACTATAAGGGCAATTATTATCACATGCCATTCAACATGAACACGTTCCATGAGCTTTGGGGCGTGAGTACCGCGGAAGAAGCGAAGGCGAAGATCGCCGAGGAAGTCGCAAAAGAGAACATCGGTGAGCCTAGGAATCTTGAGGAGCAGGCCCTTTCGATGGTGGGCCGTTCCATTTATGAAACGCTGATCAAAGGGTATACGGAAAAGCAGTGGGGCCGCCATGCAACTGAACTTCCGGCAAGCATCATCAAAAGGCTTCCGCTTCGCTTCGAGTACAACAACAATTACTTCAATGACCGCTTCCAGGGCATGCCTCGCGGAGGATTCACCCCGTGGATCGAGAATTTGCTTAGTGGCGCCGAAGTCATTTTGAATGTCGATTACCTCACCGATAAGGCAAAATGGGACGCGATTGCCGACGAAATCATATACACGGGTCGCTTGGATGAGTATTTCGGCTTCAAGCTCGGGCACCTAGAATGGAGATCGCTCCGCTTCGAAGTCGAGGAGCTGAAGCAAAAGGATTATCAGAGCAACCCCGTCGTCAATTACACTGACCGCGAACCTGCCTATACCCGCATCACCGAGCATAAGCATTTCGATCCCGAGCTAGATGATCTCCCGACCACCGTGATCACCAAGGAATATCCTGACGCCTTTGAGGAAGGGAAGGTCCCTTATTACACGATCAACGACGAGAAGAACGCCAAACTCGCCGAAGACTACAAAGCCCTTGCTGCGCAAGATGCGAAAGTGCATTTCCTCGGTAGGCTTGCCAATTACCGCTATTTCGATATGGATGACACTCTCATGGCGGCGTTCGCCCTAGCGGAAAAACTGCTCAAATAATTAATTAAGTTGCTTTAAACAACGTCACGTCTCCGCTCTTTTTGCGTTACGAGAAAAATGTATTTGCTTTCCTTCGCCGAAAGGGGTAGCATATGCAAGCCCTAAAAAGGGCCCAGATCGCGGGATAGAGCAGTCTGGTAGCTCGCCAGGCCCATAACCTGGAGGTCGGTGGTTCAAATCCATCTCCCGCAACCATTGATTTGTTCCCCTATTGAAAAATAGGGTTTTATTTTTGTATCATAATTTTGGGCACAGGAAACTGGGGCCCATCGGGATGTGGGGGTTGTTCCCACTTTTATTTTCTCTTATATGAAAGGTTGAATTAGATATATGTATTCGCTATCCTTTCTAAGATTTTTTAAGGTTTGTAAATATGGATAAAAGGAAAGTTCTATTATCTGTTACTGTAACATCAATGATTGCTATCACCGGTGCCGTTTTTGCTATTAACGGCGGTCTGAAAAACTCGTCTGTTTTCGCTACGAATGGCGAGGTTTGGCATCACTATGCGGCGGTTGCGCCTACCGAAACCACTCACGGAAGCAAAGAATTCTGGGCCAGTAGCATTAACGGATGTGCTACCCACCAATTTACTGATCCAGGAGTCACATGTGTTGAGCACGATTTTTCCACTTATGATTCGTTTGCCTCTTTATCTAGAGATGACGATAGATATGTCTGGTGCTTAAACGAACAATGGGGAATAACCCCTGTTGTTACAGAAAATACAGTGACTTATGGCTTATATCCTCAAACAAATGTTAATGACGAAAGTTTAATAACGGCATTAAACGCATTAACGACACCGGGAACCAATGGTTATTATTTCCATGAAAACGCATATTACGCAAAAGTAAGTGCTACGGTTGAATTAGAATATCATTTCGATAATGGCGCTGGAATCGTAAACGGAACCCCTTATTGGTTCAAATGCGAACCAATTACCTGGAATGTCCTTTCGAACACCGACGGAGAACGTTACATCCTCTCTAGTGTTGTATTAGATGCCTCTTGTTACTACCCCGACACAGAAGTTAGATCGAGTGGCGGCAAAAAGATCTATCCGAATAATTATGAATATAGTGAAATTTGGGAATGGTTAAATATCGATTTCTACAAATCGGCATTCGCTTTACACAACAGCTATATTCAAGAAACAACCGTCGATAACAGCGCTTCGACAACGAATCCAAGCGGTGAGGATAATCAATATGCTTGCAACAACACCGAAGACAAAGTGTTTTTGCCAAGCTTCAAAGATTATATCAATCCTGATTATTTCGATAAAACGAGTGCTAGATATTGCAAAACAACAGACTGGGCTAGAGCAAAAGGCGCTCAATACGACACACGTTCATCTTATCTATTTAATGGCACTTATTGGACTCGTTCTCCTGGCGACGTCAATAACTACTGCGCGTGGTGTGTCGACAGCGACGGCAACCTCGGAACCAGCGACTGCTACAGGACGTACTACGGTGTGCGCCCCGCCCTTACATTCAAGATTGCGTAGTTTTACGAAGCAATAATCAAAAAAATCAAAGCTCACTTCGGTGGGCTTTTCTTCGACGAGACAAAAGGAAACCGCTAAAACGGATTCTTTGCTATCCCCTTTTGATGCAGCGTTTTTGTTGGGAAAAACGAATCGCTATAAAACATGAAATCACAGCACCCGTTTATTGCGTTATGAACGCCAAAATAGTTAAGTTATTGTTTTAAGATGAAAATATAATGGATGAAAGAAGTTTTTAGTCGACGGTTTTTGTATAATATAAGCGTCAAAAGGGAAACCTCTTGATAGATATGGTCTGAGGGTAAGACCTGAAAAAGATATCCCAAACGAAGATATGGTCTGAGGGTAAGACCTGAAAAAGAAATCCCAAATGAAGTTGCTTGGATTTTCCAAGCTTTTATTATCGTTATTTATTCTTATTGATTTGGAAATATTTTCT